>QMRV01000233.1 GCA_003649445.1 Thermoprotei archaeon
AACCTCTTTAGGCATTAGAACAATCACCTTTAAACTTATATAACGTACTCTGTCTCGTAATTGGTTAGAATGGTAAATAAGCTTTAAGAGGTAAAAAATCAATATACAATACTTAAATCATACTACATCTATTGGTCTTGGAATTATTTTTTCAGGATCTGTTTTCGGCGTATATAGCCTCATATCCTTTATTTCTAAGCTTTTAACTAAAGGTATTTTCTCCTCTGTTTCGTCCTTGAAAATATAAACTTCTATTCTTCCTTCACTAGGCTGGGTTATAGGCTCGACTTCGGCAAATATGTATCTCGCCCATTCCGAGAACTCCTCCTTCACAACTGTAAGTACTTTATATGTTTTAGGATAAAGTATTATTGGCCTTCTTATTGGAGCGGTTCTATCCAGGTTTTCATCCATACTACCTTTCAGCAATACCCTTACTTCAGTATCGCTGTAGTTTTCAAGAATTATCCTTACCAAATGTACTTCAGGTGCTTTAAACAATCCTTTTAGCTTATCTAAAAACCCCATAAATCCCACCATAGGGAGAAATGTTAGTACTCTGTTAAAGTCAAGGTATTCTCCATTTTTAAACTTATCCTAGAACATAATGATACATACCAGTTTGGCTTATGGAAAGATGGAGATAAATAGTGTAATAAAATTTATTGTTTACATTACATTACATTATTCAGCGATGTTAACCTTTTAACGTTTTTACAGCTAATTTTAACGACGCTGACTTCCCATCATAGGTATAGATAAACGTTAACCTTACTTCAGCATTTCCTGTCTTCATCCATTCAGTATATTCCTTTTTCCATGGAACCTTTATAGTAACTGTACTCTCGGAACCAGGCCCTATAGTTATTCCTTCAGTATAGTGTCCTCTTTCAGCATACACTCCTCTGGTAAATATTGTATACTCTATCCTCGTTATTTTCGCTGTTGCTTTGCTATCAGTATTTCCTAAAACCACTACAACTGATGCTTCGTTCTCTCCCGGTTCTACCCATGAACTTTTCTCTACTAGAATACCCTTTCCTGGAGCATAGTAGAAATAGTAGAGTGCAGCGAGAGCGATTACAACTATAATAACCACCGCAGCTATAGGACCCGCCTTTTTTGCCACAGCTTTCACCTCAGAACATACTAGTTATGTTTTTGTATTTCTATATATATGTTTTTGCTTTAAATATTTAAGTTTCGGAAAAGCTATGCAGAATTACCTTTTATAATGTTCTATAATACTTGTGTTTAGGTTGATTTAAAGTTTAAAAAGTATATTGGTATTTTATTTTTACTTCCAAGTAGCCGATGACCAACTGTAAGACACGCCTTTAGCTGCCAAAAGACCTAGCAACACTACAATTATTAGAATAACTAGTGCTGGCGTACCGGGGTCAACTGTGTATCCCTCAGCTATTTGTATTCCAATCATGATGGCTCCAACGATAATTGCTAGGATCACCCAGATAATTACGGCGTTTCTAATTTCACTGTATTCTACTTTAAATTCGCCTGTTGGTTTTGCTTCTGACAATATGTTTCACCGATTAAGTAATTATGCTTAAAATAATATATAAGCTTTAAATTAAGTTCAACCATTATCTCCACATATTACAACAGCCATTATTGGGGTATTAGCCATTACATTTTATTTTCTAAGATTACGTGGACTCTTCTAAGATTTTTCAATATTTAATTAAAAATGGGTGACGTTTATTGTATTTGGTATTGGATGCTGAATAGGAAAGCTTTATTACCTACTTGCAAAAATTATTTATTATGGTAATGTCATAAGTACTTATGTGGTGATGTTATGCAAACAATCATGGACATAATAAGCTATATTGACAGTCTTGTATGGGGTGCTCCAGTACTAATCATGTTATTCGCTGGCGGTATATTGTTCAGCATTATGGGCGGCTTCCACCAGATTAGGAAGTTCGGCACAGCATGGAAGACTATGCTGTGGAAAGGTGGAGCTAGAGGTGAAGTCCACCCATTCAAGATATGGTGTATGGTTATGGGCGCTACCATCGGCGTTGGTAACATTGCTGGCGCTAGCACCGCTATCCACTTGGGCGGTCCTGGTGCAGTGTTCTGGATGTGGATTTGTGCTCTCGTAGGTATGGCTACTAAGTCCTTCGAAGTTACACTAGGCTTATGGTCTAGGAAAGTTCTACCGGACGGTAGAATTCAGGGCGGTACACCCTTCTACATTGAGAAAGTACCATACATAGGTACAGTATTAGCGTTACTATTCGCTATATTCCTAGTTATTTCAGCCTACGGTATAGGTAACATGATTCAAGCAAACAACGTTGCCTACGCTACAGAATACGTTATTAGACACTATGGTGGAGGGGACACCGAAGTATTCTACGGTAGATTAGCTGCAGGCCTACTTATGGCCCTCTTCACGGCCCTAGTAGTTATTGGCGGTGTTAGAAGAATTGCTGAAGCTGCCTACTACATGATACCATTCATGAGCGCATGGTACATCATATTCAGCCTCGGAATATGGATCATGTACGGATACAACCTCCCGAAGGTAATCTTTGACATATTCAGGTTCGCATTCACACCTGCGGCTGTTGCTGGAGGTTTAGCAGGCTGGACCGTATATTCAGCTATTAGATACGGTTTCGCTAGAGGCCAGTTCTCAAACGAAGCCGGTCTAGGTAGCGCACCAAACGCTTACGCCTTCGCTGAATCAGACCACCCAGCTAGACAAGGATTCTATGGTGTATTCGAAGTATTCATGGACACCATAGTTCTCTGTACCATGACAGTCATACATGACCAGCTAACAGGAGCTCTATGGGAAAGACCAGACCTTTCAGGCGCAGCTCTAGCTGCTGAATCCTACTACAGAGCATACGGTATATACGCGCCTATACTACTAGGTGTAGCGTTAGCGCTATTCGCTTACACAACAATGTTAACATGGGAGTTCTATGGTGAACAGAACTTCTGGTACTTCTTCTCCTATAAGTTGAAGCTAATACCTGAGAAAGTTGCTAGATGGTTCTGGAGATTTATCTGGCTACCACCAATAGTCTTCGCTGCTGTAAGCCCACAGTACTTCGAAGCATTCTGGACATTCTCAGACTGTATGAACGGCCTAATGACCATACCCAACATCATTGCTGTGATATACCTATCACCAGTAGCTGCTAAGCTACTCAAAGACTTCTACACTAGACACATATACATAACTGGTGAAGCTAAAGGCAAACCACCAGCATCAATCTCAGCTACGCAAGTACTAAGATACTATGCTAAAGACTTCCTAAGATCAATGTTTACACCAACATATGTACTGATCAAAGAAAACATGATGGGTAGGAGAATTTATTAAGTAAAATAACATTTTTTCCTTGACCTAATTTCTACCCTACTTTCAACTAAACCCATAACACTCTAGCCTTATGAGTATCTTTATTTCATCTTCACCCTGCTATTAATCTAAAACATAGTGTAGAAATTGCTGCATAACCCGGTTTTACGCATTTTCGACTACGCGGAGTAATAAGCCTTAGGGTTAAAATATCTTTCAAATAAACTATAAATGCTTAGAGGTGTTTAGTTTCTATGACGTATCTTACCTTGGAAATGCTCAAAACGTTCAAAAATCAGCTTTTTGA
>QMRV01000234.1 GCA_003649445.1 Thermoprotei archaeon
GTTTTAGGTTTGCTTGGAGTGTCCTTTGGAGGGTTAGGTAGTGATATGCTCTTCTATGCGGGGGTTATGGTTTTGCTGAGTCCAATGGTGGTTTTTGATGACTTGTTGGCTTCGCATTTGGAAACTAAACCTATTTTTCTCGGGTCTATTGTTGGGAATGCTGTTAAGCTACCTTTAGGGATTGGCTTGGTATCGATGGGTTGGGGTTGGGTTGGTGCTGTGATAGGCTATATGGCTTTAACTCCGGTTGCTTTCGCGGTTAAGCTTTTACCTTCCCTAAGGCTTGCAGGGTTTAGGTTAATTTTTAACTTCAAAGCTTTGAGGGACGTTTTAAAGGCTGGTGTTGCCAGGTGGTTGCCTAACATGGTAACTGTTTTGGGTGAGCGGCTAGGTGTACTAGCTCTTTTCGGCGTTAGAGGGGCTTTGGAAACAGGTTTCTACTACGTATCCTTCGCTATAATGGGTGTAGTGACCGGGCTTGGTGGTAGCATTTTAGGTTTAATGATGCCGATACTGTCTGGTATGGAGGATGGTAGGAAGAGGGCTTGTTGGAGAGCGATCAAGATCAGCTTGGTTCTCGTTACACCTTTAGCTTTCGCCTTAGCCGCTTATCCTGAAGTGCCTTTAGGCTTGCTTGGTAAGGAATATGTAAACGCTGCTCCGATGCTTATGTTGCTTGCCTTAACTATTCCAGCTACCATGATAGGTTCGGGGGTTTCAAGTCTAATATATGCTTACGGCATGTACACAACGATCCTAATTCTAGGTTTAATCGGTAACCTGTTAAGAATAGTAACGTATGTTCCTCTCTCGTATTTAATGGGTGGTGTTGGGGTTGCTTTAAGCTATGCTTTAGGAGCCTATTTGACCTTGGGTGCGGTGGTTTTTGTTTGTAGAAGGATAGGGTTTAACCTAGGCTTTAGGGAGGTATTGCTAATTACAGCGCTTCCGCTATGCTTAGCTCTTATTTTCCGTTTGTTGAGTGTGAGCTGGTTTGTAGGTGTTCCGTTTCTTCTTCTTCTCCCATATATTAGCTACTTGAAAACAAGTGTTTTAAGTAGAAGGGATTTAAGGGAGCTAGCTTACGCTCTTGCCCCAAGAGAAACAGTTAGCGAAATCTACCAGTACCTACGCCCAATAATAGACCGCTTAATAGACTAAGAAACCTAGGGTGGTATATTGCCTTTGATATGCTTCTTCGGCCCTGACGGTTCCGGTAAGACTACTCTCTCTAGAATTTTAGCTTCTCACCTTTCCTTGCACGGTTCTGTTTGTATTCATTGGTTTAGGGGTTCTCATTTATTCGCTTCTCTTCTCGCTAAACTCCTCTCCCATTTTAGAGTTTTCCGTGGTATTTGCAACCCTTATTATAAGATTTGCATTCCTAAAAGGCTCAGAGGCCTCTGGGTTCACATTGAATTCTGGTCTCTAATACCCCACATCCTTACAAGGGCTTTGCTCAAGAGAATGTGTCGTTTTCTCGTTTGTGACAGGGGCTTTCTAGACTTTATTGCATGGGTTATTGTAACGCTTAATTATCCTAAGTTTCTTCACGGAATATACGGTGGTTTCCTCTTAAGGCTCGCTATGAAGGAGAAACCTATTTACCTTTACGCGGACTTGGACGTTCTTGCTAGGAGAGCTGATGTACCTAGAGAGTTCATTGCTAGGGAACTTGCTGTATACAATGTCTTGGCTAAGTATGTGCCGATGTGCAGTATTGATACTGGCGTTAGAAGCCCGCTAGAGGCTCTTAAGGGTGTCTTAGAGTGTCTCGAGAATCGAAAACACTAAAGCTTCTACGGGTTATTGAGGGCTCTTACAAGCCACATGCAGAAGAGGTGTTGGAGTTAGCTAAGCTTGCTAAGCTGAACAAGCTTTACTTGGCGTATCTTAGAGTTCTCGGCAATACGCTTAGAAATGAGCTTCTTCGCGAAGAAGCGAGGTATAGGTGGTTTATGAGAAACGCTGTCGAGGTTTTAGAGGCTTTGAAAGGGCTTAACTATGCGCTCTACAAGTTTAGGAAACCTGTTGAGCACGTCTCCGTAGACCTCGATATCCTGATTGATAGGAGGGACATCCCTAAAGCTGTTCATGCGCTGAAAAGTCGTGGGTTTAAAATAGTTGTTTCAGAGCCTTACACAGTTACATTGGTGAGAAGAGGTTTCATAGTAGATCTATACACCGAACCATCTTTCGCTTGGATCGTATATATGAGCGGTAAGAGGCTATTGAGAGAACACTCTGAAGACGTAGAGGTTAATGGCGTATTAGCTAGGGGGCTTAGTAGAGAAGCTGAAGTCGTTGTTGCAGCAGCTCATGCAGTCTACAAGGAACACATAGTCCTGTTGATGGACTGCTTAGTTATGTGGAGCTGGATAAGCAAGAGGATTTGGGGTATAGCGATGAATCAAGGTGTTGAGAAAGCGCTGGAAGAACTTCTGAAGACATGTAGCCTCGTGAAGTCGGGATGCATAGAAACACCGTATAAGCTAAGACCCCACGTAGTGCTCAAAGCATACCTGGATAAGATCCTGCACGATCCCTTCTTCCGTGTAACACTACCAAATACGCTAAAATACATGTTCATGAGGCAGGGTAGTGGAAGGATGATAGTAGCGAGGATAACTCGAAAGAGCTACTAGGAGGCGAGAGCTTCTTCAACAGGTAAATATTTCCTTCGCTTTCTCCACTTAGAAATGTCAACTCATCATCCCTCAGATACAAGGCAGTTGCTAGATCCATAAATCATCCCGGGTTTCTTCCTAGCCTCCTCTATGTACGTAAACGTTTTCGCTACATCCGGCTTTGTTGGCGTTAAGCCGAAAATAGTTTTTACTGAGCTTAAGAAGGGTGATGTTAGGGTAACTTATGCTGATATTTCTAAGGCTAGAAAGCTTCTAGGGTGGAAACCAAAAACGGATTTCAAGTATGGTTTGGAGAAGCAAGTTAAGTGGATAAAGGAACCCATACCGTTATGTTTAATATGAGGTAGAAGTCACTTTTAAGTCTTGGAGGGCATATTCTTCTATGGGCGTTAAAAAGGCTGTTATTACCGCTGGAGGTTTAGGCACTAGGCTTCTACCTGTTTCTAAAGAAGTTCCTAAGGAAATGCTTCCGCTATTCTCTTTAAGCAATGGTATTATTGGTTTGAAACCTATTGTTCACATAGTTTTTGAGTGTCTTTTTAGTGTTGGTATTAGGGAGTTTTGTTTTATTGTTGGTAGGAGTAAGAGGGTTCTTGAAGACTACTTTACCCCTGATGTGGGCTTTGTAGATTTACTTCAAGGCAGAGGTTTAGGTGATAGGGCTGAGTGTTTGAAGGAGTTTTACTCTATGGTTTTTCGGTCTAAGATGTTTTTCATTAACCAGCCTTATCCTAGGGGGTTTGGTGATGCTGTTCTTCACGCCGAACCTTTTGTTGGCATTGAGCCTTTCATTCTACATGCTGGTGATGATGTTGTTTTAAGTCGTAACTGTGATCATTTTAAGAGGCTCATTAAGGTTTTTGAAGAATACAACGCTGACGCTACGGTTTTGTTAGAGGAAGTTGAAGATCCTAGAGCGTATGGTGTAGCTTTAGGTAAAGCTGTTGATAACTATGGTAACGTTTTAAAATTAACCGATATTGTTGA
>QMRV01000235.1 GCA_003649445.1 Thermoprotei archaeon
AGTATGCACCGATGACTCTCCATGGAAGGTGCAGGTAGCCCGCATAGCCAAATACTATGGAACAGAAAGCGGGTTATTACCTCGGGTATGGGGTACCGATAAACTCGAATTGTTTTTCTACAACTTCTTTGCTATTTTTAGCTAAACTATATGCTTCTAAAGGCTCTAAATTAAGCTTAAAGAATCCGTTACCCCATTTGAAAATCGATAGTATTTTCTTAGCTTCCTCCTTAAAACCTACTATGTAAAGTGTTGCAGCCAAGGCTTCAGCTGTACTTAAGATAGTGGGTTTACCGTAGTTAATAGGGTTTGCAGCTATAAGGTAAGGTAACGCTCTATGCTGCCCTTTACGTTTAAGCTTTAGAAATATGTTTCCCAGGTTTTTCCAGGAAGTATCTACTGCAACTATACCCTGCTTTGAAATAGTACTTTTGTCTTCAGGTGAAACGGCTTTTTCCGCATGAGGACTTAGGAGAATGGCTCTTTTAGGAATTTCTCTAATATTGTAAAGTATTTTTACATACCCATGCTTTGCAAGCTTAAGTGCAGTACATTTCCTAGGATCATCCTGCCTTAAATGAAGAACATAAAGCCTTATTGGAAACATTTGTTCTCCAGCGAAACTCTTATCAAAAAGTTAGTGTTAAGTGTTTCTAGCGGTGCTTAGAGGGTGTCTATAGCTTTCATACTTTTAAATACCGAAATAGGTGCTGAAGAAGAAGTTCTTAATGAACTTGGAAAAGTAGAGTACGTTACTGAAGCCTACATAGTATACGGTAATTACGATATTATAGCTAAAGTGGAAGCGCCAGACATGACTAAACTTAAAGAAGTTATTACCTGGAAGATTAGAAGGATACCAAAAGTCAAATCAACATTAACTATGATTATTGTTGAGGGAAGAATCTTTAAGGAGAAAAGGAAGTGAAAAAAACAGTTCTACATATAGGATTAGATGATGTCGATTCTCCTGAGGGTGGATGTACAACCCATTTAGCATCAATTTTAGTAGAGAAATTGTCTAAAGAAGCCCTTAAATTCATAGACTACCCTAACCTCATACGGCTAAACCCTAATATCCCCTGGAAAACCAGAGGTAATGGAGCTGTAGCTTTAAGAATCCTTGTAAACGAAAACTTTGTTGACAGAATAATAAATAATGTATTACATGTGGTTGTGAAGTATATTGGAGAATTTTCTAAAGAAAAATCTCAACCATCAGCAGTCTTTTTCACAGGCAATATACCTTCGAAACTTAGATGGTTTTCAAGAAAAACTGTAAAAGATATCGTACCCTTAAACCTAGCATTTAAGGTAGTAGAAAAAGTTAAGGCGAAAGCTATTTCATTTAACGGTAAACGAGGTGTTATCGGGGCTTTAGCAGCTATAGGTGAACCATTAGATAACACGGATTACACTTTTGAGCTAATAGCTTATCGTGCAGAAGAAAACTATGGTAAACCAAGGCTTATTAGCAAAGAAAGCGTCTTGGAAATGGATAAACTTTTTGGTACTCAAACTTTTTTAAATGTTGATTATGAAATCGGAAAAGTATTGATTACACCTCATGGACCAGATCCTGTGCTCTTAGGGATACGGGGAGAAAATGCTGAAATAGTTTTAGAAGCTTTTAAGAAGATTAAAGTTCTTGAACCCATTGAGAGATGGGTTATTTTCAGAACAAACCAGGCTACGGATATGCATTTAGCTGAAGTAAAGTATGTTAAAGAAATTAAACCTTACATGTCTGTTATCCTAAAAGGTTACGTTTATGAGAAACCGAAAACTATTAGAGGAGGACATGTTGTTTTCTCAGTTTCAGACAGCTTAGAAGACACTATAAGCTGTATAGCCTACGAACCTACAGGAAGTTTTAGAAACATAGTTAAGCAGCTTATCCCTGGAGACGTAGTTAAAGTGTATGGAGGTACGAGGCCGCCTTCTCCAACCCATGAAATAACCATCAACCTAGAGAAACTGGAAATTCTAAAGCTAGCAGAACACATAGCATATAGAAATCCCAAATGTCCTAACTGCGGTAAGACCATGAAATCCGCAGGGAAAAATAAGGGATTCAAATGTCCTAACTGTGGTTTTAAATCCAAGACCCTATCGAAAATATGTATTAAAATTCCTAGAAAACTCAGACCAGGCCTTTACACACCACCACCAAGAGCCTTTAGACATCTAATGAAACCTCTTCAACGATACGGCAAAGAGAAGAAAACTCCACCAAAAAACATAATACCCAAATGGCACCATCCATAAAAGCTTAAAAACACTCACAGAAATAGTATCATACCGGCGGGGTAACATAGCGGGGTAGGGTAGCCAGGTAGCCCGCGGGAGGGCACCGGGCTACCGTCCCTCTTCTAAATTCATTTTCAATTTCTCGATAAGTCTTACAACATGTTGATTGTAGATAATTACTTCTCTATTGCCTTCCCTTACAGACTTACTTAAATCTACGCCTATATTGTTGCTTATCTTTAAGAGTACTTCGCTAACCTCCTTTAAGATATTGTTTATTTTCTCTTTTCGTACAGAAATGTAAGCGTATCTATATTTTCCATGGGACCTAAATTTAAATTGCTGTAAGAGTGTTTTCTCGGTAATGCTGGGTTTTGCTAATATTTCACTTATACGTTCCTCTGGTAAGCTGATGGGGGGAATGTAGGCTCTTCTTCTTTTTCTCAATATTGTTTCGAGCTTGCCTCTTTTAAGCGGGCTGGCTAGAAGATTTAAAATAGCGTTAAGTACTCCAAGATTCTTTAGTTTGCTTGTACTTATTCTTAACATGTATCGTTTACTATCAAATTTAACCGCATTTCCAAAGATCTCTGTTAAGATTTTATAAAGTGGATCGGTTTTTGAAATACTTATTCTGACATTATCGCGGTCTATAGTTCCATCGCCTTCTATAACCCCTGCTAAAAACTCAGCTAGTTTCTCCTTATTGCTCTTTAAGTCACTTGCTACGTATTTTATGGTATTTTTATTCGTCTTTACATTATAAACCCATATTGCTGTTTCGGCATCGTTTACTATTATGTTGATTACTGGCATTAATTTCCCTGTAACCGTGCTTACAATATACCTTGCGATATAAAGTCTTATATCGTTAAACCCATAAACTATAGCGTTTAATGTATGTGGGTTTGTTGTCGAAAATATTATTTTTAAATTATTCAGTAATGAACCATCACTTAGTGAAAAACCTATCCTGTACCATAGAGGTTTGTGTTCTCGCAGTTTAATTAGCACGCTTTTACCTGTCCTTGCTAACTGCACGTAGCTTAAACCACTTATATTACTTGTTCTCAACACGTTAAACATGGTTGATGTAAGCTTCATTCTATCATTAGAAGTTATTTTATAAACAACGTAGGTTCTGTTCCCAATATTTCTGATTTTCCTATGCTCTTTAGAAATAACATTGAAAAATTTCATGCATGTGCCTATGATAATGTCCCCTATCACACGAGTTCCCGTTAGAAATATTGTTAGGAATTTCTAATAAACTTTATTACTTTGTACCACAAATAATGATTATGGTGTATAAACACATGCGATTAAGGATTAGAAGAAGTAAGGGCAACTATTATACTTATGAAATAACGTTGCCGAA
>QMRV01000236.1 GCA_003649445.1 Thermoprotei archaeon
ACAGCTACAGTATCTACTTTAGCATTAGGTACCTTGTATGGTCCTACAGAGTGCACTGTAGCTCTCCATGCAACAAACGGCCCCAGCGAGGCATAGGCCCCTGTGTCTAGGATTATTCTTGCTTCAACAGCTACTAGTTTACCGTCTCTCGTTGCTCCATGCTTATACCACATTATTGCTGGATGTCTCTTACTATGCCCGATAACGGATTCTTCTCTCTTGTGAACAGCAATTGCAGGTCTTCCCGTTAGAAGAGCTGCTAGCGCTGCTTTAGTCCCTATCTCGTTGGCAACATCTTCTTTCCCTCCAAAACCTCCACCTAAAGGTGGTACGGCAACTCTTATCTTATTGAAAGGCATTGCTAAAACTTTGGCTATAGCTCTTCTAGCCTCATAGGGACATTGGGTTGAAGCTATAACTGTTATTCCACCGTCAGGTTCAGGTATAGCTAATGCAGCTTCAGGTTCCATATACGCATGTTCAACGTATGGCGTTCTATATTCGTTCTCAACAATTACTTCTGCTTGCTCGAATCCTTTCTTAACATCTCCTGTTCTTATCCTATACCTTGCTACAACATCCGACTCTCTTTCGTCATGTATTAGGACATGTTTTTTCTCTTCAAGAGTTACAGGGTCAACTATTTCAAGAGGATCTAGAATTACGGGTAATGGCTCACAGTCAACATACACTTTTTCCGCAGCTTCCTCTGCAATGTAGGGGTCTTCGGCAACTATTAAAGCTATTATGTCTCCAATATATCTTACCTTATTGTACGCTAAAAGAGGCTGATCCGGAATAACGTATCCTACATCGTTTACTCCTGGAATATCCTTATGAGTTATAACTTTAAGCACTCCTGGAACTTTTTCTGCTTCGGAAACATCAATTTTCCTTATTCTTGCATGAGCGTATTTCGTTCTAACCGAGTAAACATATACTAAGTTCTTATATAGGTTAGCGTAGTCTGCTGTAAACCTTGCCTTACCCAATATCTTCTCTATAGCATCCCATCTTTGCATGTGTTTTCCAACATAAGTGAACTTCCTTACCTTCTCGAAAAGCTCTTCAACTATTTTAACATATTCTGCTGTGGGAAGAGCCATAACCTAATCACCCCTTAAATTCGAAATAAACTTGACCTTTTCGAATATATTCTGCTGCAAGCTTAGCAGCCTTAATGAACCTTAAGTAGCTACCGCATCTACATAAGTTACCGCTAAGTGCTTCCTTAATTTCCTCTTCTGTTGGGTTAGGATTCTTATCTAGCAAATGCTTCATAGCCATAATTACTCCTGGGAAGCAGAAACCGCATTGCATAGCAAATGTGTCTAGCAAAGCCTTCTGTATTGCATGGAGCTTACCCGGAGGAGCTAGTCCCTCCAGTGTAAGTATTTTCTTACCTCTAGCTTGAACAGCGAGAACCATGCATGAAGCTACAAGTTCGCCGTCCATTATAACAGCGCATGTTCCACATTCTCCTCTACCACAACCCTCCTTAACACTTGTAAATCCAAGCTTATACCTTAGAACATCGATTAGTCTCTCGTAAGGCTTAACCTTGACTGTGTAATCTTTACCATTAACGTTTAATGTTATTTCTATATCAGGATATTCTTCCATAATTAAGCACCTTCTTCAATACGTGATTTGGCTCTCAAAAGAACCCTCTTCATCAAAACTTTAGAAAGGTCCATTCTATATTCTCCTGAAGCTCTGAAATCGCTTTTCCTAACCATTTCCGTTGGAAGAACCTCATTGTACGCTTGCCTTATAACCTCTAAGCTGAACTCCTTACCTTTAAGAAACTCTTCTGTTTTCCTAGCTCTACCTGGAATACGCTTATTCACCCTATCAAATGCTATTCTTACATCAGCAATTTTTCCATCTTTTAGCTGCAAACATGTAGCTACGGTTACATAGCCTGTTACTATGATTTCTCTCCTATCTAACTTCATAAAGGCTGTTGAATAGTTTTCAGGAAGCTCTGGGAATATTATTTCACGTATTAGCTCGTTAGGGTCTTTAGCTAATGTTCTTTTCTCGACAACCAGCTCCCCTAATGGAACCGTTCTTTCTCCTTCAACGCTTACAAGCTTAACTTTAGCATTCAATGTTAGCAATAGCGTCAGGTAATCTGATGCTGAAACAGCAACACCAATATTACCTCCTATAGTTGCTAAGGATCTTAGGATAGGTGATGCAAACCTCTTATAAACATCTAAGAACCCCAAGTACTTGGGATCCTTATGTAGAAACGTTTTTGTTAGGTCATTAGGGGTTGTTAAGGCTCCTATAATGATATTGCCGTTCACTTTCTTAATATAGGCTAGTTCGCTTTTAAGTCCTGAAAGATCTACTAGAACTTTTGGCTTTACTTTGCCTTCTCTTATTTGAATTAGCAAATCTGTTCCACCAGCTAAGGGTATAGCGTCTGGTGCATGTTTATCAAGATACTCTAATGCATCATTCAAGTTTTTTGGAATATACACATTAAACCTTGGTATAGTACATCAACCTCCTAGAAGACAATTAGTTTTTACCGTTAATTTAATGATGTATCTTTAAATTTAAGAATTTCTATGAAGGATAAAGTAAAACCGTAGGGAATGCAGGTAAGGAGATGTTTAAATGAGCATTTTCCTTATCAAAGAGTGTTTCCTCTAATGCAATATATATTGGCTATTTAAACGTGGAATTGGTAGCAACTTGCCCCTTACGTAAACCTATGGGCTTGTAAGAGAAAAATACTATAAGTTTTAAAGTACTATGTGTAGATGAGGTGTTCTATAATGGTTGACTTAACAGTTGAAATTGCTGGCTTAAAATTTAGAAATCCCGTACTTCCAGCAGCAGGACCCCCCGTTAGAGATGGAGAGAGAATTAAGCGATGTGTAGAAGGCGGTGCGGGAGGTATTGTTACTAAAACAATTTCGGTTAAAGCAGCTGATCCCTTAATACCTAGACCTCACATGGCAGAAGTTAAGGGAGGATTCCTAAATACTGAACTTTGGAGCGAGCTTCCACCAGAAGCTTGGGCTGAAAAGGAGCTTAAAATAGCAAGAGAGGTAACTAAGGCTGCTGGTATACCTTTAATTGTTAGCTTAGGTTATAGAGCTGACGAAATATCTAAGCTAATAGAGATGTTTGATGAATATGCTGATGCGTATGAGCTTTCAGTACATTACATAGGTAAAGACCCTACCCCAATGATGGAAGCTGTTAGAGCTGCTAAGAAGTCAGGTAAACCTGTTTTTCTTAAGCTAAGCCCCCATCCGGGAATAGACCATGTTGAGTGGGCTAAGAAAGCCATCGAAGCTGGAGCCGACGGTATATCCGCTATAAACTCTTTTGGACCAGTACTAGCTCTAGACCTGAGCACACCATTACCAGACTATTTACTTAAAGGACTTCCAGTCATGGGTGGCCCTGACGGTACAGGTTGGCTTTCAGGAACAGCGTTAAAGTATTTGGCTTTGAAAATAGTTTTCGACCTTTATAAGGCTATGCCTAATGTTCCAATACTTGGTGTTGGAGGTATTTCTACAGGGCGGGACGCTATGGAAATGATTATGGTCGGGGCTAACGCTATCCAAGTATGTACTGCAGCAATACTTTATGG
>QMRV01000237.1 GCA_003649445.1 Thermoprotei archaeon
TCCCGACGTCGAGGATGTAGGCAATTAAAATCCCCATTAATTCTCGGAGATGTTCTGCGTTTACGCGTTTTCGTCGCTTCATCGAATTTAACTAGTTTAAACACCTATATATCTCTCAGCTATCTTTAAGGCTTTCTCACGGTCTAGGACATAGCCTGTCAGCCACCCGCTTTTATTGTATTTTCCCTCAACTACTGCTTCTCTGAAAACGATTTCAATAACTCTTCTCCATAGGGAGTACGGGACTTTGGGGTAAAGGGACCTAAAAGAAACAACAATAAGCGTTTCCACCTCTCTAGTGGCTTTCCTGAAAACATATTTGGCGACAATTCTGATCAAATTCTCGGGAGGTTGAAGGGCTTCTTTTCTGTTGACTTTCAGTTGTCTTAAAATTTCTTCAACCCGCCTTTTATCGAGAATGTAGTTTCTTCCGACCTCATATTTATTTCGGCAGTAGCGGCTTTCAATAATGGCGTCACCGAAAACCAACTGAATTAGCTTATTGAAAAAACTTGAGAAAGATTTCTTTGAAATAGCTAGGTCTTCGTTTTTTCTTCTCTTAAGCCACTTGACAGCTTTTCCAGGCGAAACTCTAACAACGCTCCCTTTGGTTGTTGCACATTTGTAGGCGAGGTATTCGCAAATAATCTTGAAGGTGTATTGCAGTGCTTTGGATTTGTTAAATTCGCTAACACTTATAACTGAATTTTTCTCAATCCTCATATTCTCTCGAAAAGTTTATATTAAGGATTGTAATATATAGTTTTCGATGAATAGAGAGGGAAAAACCATTATTCATATAGACTTAAACAATATAGAGCTCCTTCAACTGCCGTCAAGCAGACTCTATAACGCGTTAACTGAAGTCGGTCTTCTGCGAGACACCTACCACTACTATAAGCAATACAAAAGTGGAATCTTCAGCGCCCTGATTAAAACTCCAGACGACATTATTCTCGGCTACGTCTCCTACACCGATAGATTTCAGCACCTGAGCTCAGCGTTGATAGCTTTAGAGAAGCTTGAGAAAGAAGACGTTACTAAGTTATTAATTAGTAAGAAAATAGTGAGGCTGATTGACTACCAGTTCCTGAAGTTCGCTGAGAAGTTCGAGGAAGACTTGGTGAGAACACTCACTGACTTCAATTTTCTGAAGAAATATTTCGGTGAAGTAGACTATGTTGTTTTCTTGGTTCACTGGAAAACATACTGCGGGGACGAAGACTTCTTCGACAGGAGAATAAATTTGTTGCTGAATCTCGGTTTCAGAGGCACTGAAGTCAAGTCTACTCAGGTCTTCTGGAAGAGGCGAGGTGAGAGCAGTGAAAGTTAAGTTAGTCAAGAAGCCTGAAAAACTTTTCTTCGTTAAGGTGAACAGTGTTGACACGGATGTTGACACGGTCATTGAAGTCAAAAGCAAAAGAGAGCTCGAAGAACTTGCTTTGTTATATGAACTCAAGGCGATTTTCGACCACCCGGAATTCTACTTCATCGTCGTTGAGGGAATACTGTATGTATCTCGAAAACGTAAACGAAAATCGAAAAGATCCCCGCTCCACTATGTATAGTCTCGAGTATTTCATTTTTGACTGCCCCCGCTGTAGGAAGAAGATCGTTCCAAGCCAGGAAACGGGCATTGAAAAGAGCCTATGACGACTATCGCTACCTAGCCTTCAAGCTGGCTGATAGGGATGGGCTCATTTAAACAATTCACTAATTCACTAAATAATGAATTAATTAATTACTCACTTAAGCTTCCTCGTGATCTCTGGCTGAAGGCGAAAATCAAAGCACTTCAACAAAACAAAAAGCTCAGTGAAGTAATTCGAGAGCTTCTCTCAAGGTGGGTAGAGGACGTTGAGCTTGAAAACGAGACACGAAGCAACATCAATTCAAGGAAAATCTCGCAAGTTTCCGCTCCTTCGTATAGATCACAGAACGGTAAACTCCCAGATTTTCTGCGAGACAACCCGTGGGTAGATGTGTTAGCTAGGCGGAAGTAAAATTCTCGATTTTTTTCTTTTCTGATCTGTATTATGGAACACCAAAACCCGAGAATTCTGGAGCAAAAAACAACTAAAACTATTCGGGGGCTCGTAAAATATAGCGATTGTTTGAAAGCTCTTTCACAAGCTCGTATCCCATATCCATGTATTTGAGAAGCTCTTCTTCGCCTTGAACAATAATGTGTCTTCTTCTAACGCTACTGTTGTTTTGAGAAACAGGCTCAGGTTTCTTCGCTGACTTAAAGTTCGCTAAGAACTCGGCTAGCTCTTCGTATTCTTCACGAAGATCTTCTCGGTACTGCTTGTAAATGAGATCACCAATGTACTTCCACACCTTCTTCAAGTCTTCTGGCGTCAAATACTCGAAGGAAGTATCGATGGCTCTTAAAAGAAGTTGAAGCTTATGCTTGGTTTCTTCGAGCTCTTTCTTAAGCTTCTCTACTTCTTGGATGTAGTGTTTAGGAGCGAACTCTACACCCTCAATATGAGGGACAGCTTCAGCAAATTTCTTCCTCAGTTCTTCGATAGCCTTGTCGTCGAAATCACGAAGCCCCGCGTAGACCGCTGTCAAAGAACTAATTCCCTTTTCGTGCCCCATTAGATATTCAGCTAGGTCGTTGCTTACTCCTGAAGCCAAAAGTCTATTCCTGAAGTATTTTCGGAACGAGTAAAGCCGGAACTTCCTGAAAGGAGGCGTCTTGATGTTGCAGATCTTGAGTAAGCGCCAAAAAGCCATTAACACGGCTACGTAAGTTAAGTTGAATAGCTTGTCTTTGTAGTCAAGCGGTCTTTTTCGCTGAGAAACGAGAAAGTTCAAGTAAGAGACAACAATATTCGCACAACGAGGTCCCATAAAAGTCACGTAGGGTCTATCCGTTTTCTCCTGAAACACGATTATTTTCGCTGGAAGTCTCTTAACGCGATACTTGTTTTCTTCGGAGTCGTATTCAATATCACTGGCGATGTTTTCGAAGCGAAGTTCAAGCACATCACACGGACGAAGTCCTGAAAATGCTATCAAGGCTATAATCGCTCTCAGGTCTATACGGGCTTTCGCTAGCAACATGTCAACTTCGTCGATAGTAGGGATGTAGTCGAAAGTCTTTGGAACAGGTTTAAGTCCTCTCAGCTTAACTTTGAAAGGCGCTTTAATGTACTCTAGAAATTGATTGAGAGCCGCCTTACACACACTTACAGCATTAGGCGTGAACTTGGCTTCAAGTTTCCTCAAAGTCTCGCAACAAAGCACTTCAGCTTCTTCAGGATTCTCTTTAACAAGTTTGACAAATTCGTCAACTGAGATATTTGCTGTCTCAAAAACCTCTTCAAGTAACTCCTGTAAACGATAGCGGTTTTTGTTTTCGTAGAGAACTGCTTCAAGAAGTTGTCAAGGACGTCGCTTTCAGAGTTCGCCCGATCTTTCCTCTCACTTCTCACATTAGAATAATCGGGCAAGGGACATAAAAATTTAACTAACACTACTGATGATAAAAGATTAATTTAATTTAAGGTATATTTAGAACATGCGTTATACAGGAGATTTAAGCGTAGATGAAGTTTATAATGCTTTAAAAGAGACCGATATTGCTTATATCCCTATAGGCTCTACTGAA
>QMRV01000238.1 GCA_003649445.1 Thermoprotei archaeon
CTTTCAATGAGGGGAATCCATCCTTTCTAGCGTCTTCATCCGTTAATTCGTTTATCCTCTTATACTCGACATTAGTAATTTTTGCTAATGCTATAGGTTTACCTCCGCCATGTATCATTATCTTATTGTATTTTGGCTTAATTATCCCAAGTCTTATAGTGGTTCTCTTCACCCCTTTTAATATTAGGTCTACATATTCGCCTTTCACCATTAAATGTCTTCCTACAAACTTAACCTTCTTTGGTACGTGGTCAGCTGGATCCAGTGACCAACACCACCGTTAATGTTTTTACACAGTATTGAAATATAGCCTCTATAGAGAATGCACGATGATGAATATTAACTCATGGTTGAAGCAAAAGTAGAGATGTAAGGGGGCCAAAGCGCTGAGTCTACATAGGGTAATTTACCTCTACTATTCTTCCATTCTTTGCTGACTTAATTATTGCTTCACATACAGCTAAAGCACGTATTCCATCTATTCCTGTTGCTTTCGGCTCTCTTTTGCTAATTATTGCTTCTAAGAAGTCTTTGTCTTCAAGCAGTAGCGGTTCCCGCATTATTATTTTCGGTTTCAGAATACCGTCTTCCTTAAATATAGTAAGCTCGTCCTCTACGAAATCCAGGTTCACTACTGCTTTCTCTCCAGTTAGTGATAAGTACCTTATTTTGTATGGTGTAATCCAGTTTGCCTCAAATATTGCTGAATACGTTTCATAGTTTATGAGCATTGTCGCATAGTCTTCATAGTAGCTATGTCTTAAACTTCCAACATTAGCATAAACTTGTTGGGCTTTTTCTTTGAAAATGTAGTGAAGCAAGTCTATGTCATGTATTGCTAGGTCTTTAACCACGCCTACATCCCATGGTCTATTAGGCCATAAAGATGTTCTTTTACTATTAACTGTAATTACCTTGCCTAGTACATTGTTTGGTATGATGTTATTAATCACGTAGTCTATTAGGGGATGATGTCTCATAATGAATCCCACGGCTAAAATTAATCCTAAACTTTTTGCTTCATCATATACTTTCAATGCTTTATCTAAAGTATCTGTCATAGGCTTTTCTATTAAAACATGAGCTCCATTATTGAGAGCTGCCATAGCATGTTCGTAATGTAGATGTGTAGGCGTAGAAATTATTACAGCATCTAAGTCTTTTTCGTTCGCCAGGGCTTTCTCTATAGAGGAATAAAATTTAGCTCCATAAATTTTCGATACAAATTTTCCTCTTTCGATATTAACATCAACAACAATAATATCTCTCACTAAGTTCCCATAGAGATTTCTTAAAACTCTGACGTGATTTATGCCCCACCCGCCAACACCGAAAACTGCCACCTTTAACATGCATGTCCACCGAGGTTGCTATTGCGATGTGGTCAGAATACTTTTTCTACATTTAAAAGTAAATATATGTTTGGTAATATAGTGTTGAGTATTGAAGAATTAGTACTTAGTTTCCTAAAAGAAAACCCAGGATCTAAGCCTAGAGAAATAGCGGAAGCACTGGGCATCAGCTATAATAGGGTCAGAATAGCACTTTACAAGCTTAGAGAGAAAGGATTGGTTATGAGAACAGAAAAAGGCTACACTGCTACTTATAGAGTTGAGTTTAAACCCTTTAGAAGAGAGAAACAAATTATTGCAGAATCCATAGAAAAGAAAGATATTGTCCAAACATTATCTGAAAAGCTAAGTAGATTAGAAGAAAAAGTAAACGCTATGGAGAAACGTATCGAAGAGATAGAAAATGCTCTCGAAGGTCTAAGGATCGAGATAAGAGATTTAGAAATCTTAAGTAAAAAACTTAGCAAAGACCTTGACATGCTAAGAAATAGATTGAATGGTTTCTTAAAGTACTCAAGAAAGTACACTATGAGAAAACAAGTTGAGGACGAATTACTTAGTGTGTTAAGTGCTGAGAAAATACTAAACATAAATAAAGCAAGAAACTTAGCAAGTAGGCCCATTGAAGACTATGTAAGGGAGAATAAGATAATTGTAATTTCATCATACGTTGTCGATAAAGAGTTTTATGAGGAATTTAAGAAGCTGTTCCCTATATCCAAGAACGAAGTTGAGATTCTTAATGAGAAATTCAAGTTATTACTAAGAGCTATGGTAGATGAAGGTCTAGCATATCTACACAGAGGTATTGAATACAGAATAGCTTAGTTAGCTACGGAGACTCCTTATGCGTAATAATGGTGTGAGGACTCGTTCTAGTATTTGATTCAACAACACTACCAGCATAAAGTACGTTGTTAGCGCCTATATAGACATTGCAGCCAATGATAGCACCTAACTTGGTAACCATTTTGCCTCTAATCCGTATTGGGTGTAACCTGCTAACCTTTACCCCTGATGGCAGAATATTCAGTGTTACTGTATTGGGTCCTATTACGCTATTTTCTCCCACTACGCTGTCGCCTATGTAACTATGTGAACTTATGGTCACGTTGGGTTGTATTGAGGAATACTTTACCTCACTAAATGCACCTACGATGGTGTTTTCCTCTATTGAAGCAAATCTACGTATTAAACAGTGATCCCCTATGAAGCTACCTTTACCTATGTAAATGGGTCCTTTAATTACAGCATAGTGGCATATTTCAGCATCATCATCTATTATTACGGGCCCCTCAATTACAGCTTTCGATGATATTACAGCATTACTGCTTATTTGCGAGTACTTTAAGTCTTTGAGCACGTATTCATTAGCTTTCAAGATGTCCCAAGGGTAACCTATGTCAACCCACCAGTCTTCCCAGAAACATGGTGCCATGGTAATCTTTTCAGCCAATATGTTGAGGGCATCTGTGAAACCGTATTCCTCTACGTAATCTAGAAACATTGGTGGTAAAACGAAAACTCCTGCTATTGCTAAAGTACTTTCCGCTTTTTCCAGTAAAGGTTTTTCCTTAACATTCACTATTTTGTTTTCACTAACATATGCGATACCATATGATTCGACATCTAACTTGGGTGAAAGAAGTATTGAAGCATCGGCCCCGCTGTTAATGTGTGTTTCTAAAGTTCTTACATACGCTTTAGGGCTAATCACAATATCTCCATAAGCAAGCATGAACATTTGTTTACCTAGAAGCTCTTTAGCAGTAAGTACAGCGCCTTCAATGCCTTCACCTTTCTGATAAATAGTTGTTACAGGTATTATGTTGCTCCACTTTTCCTCAACATATTTTGCCAACTTTTTATGAGATAAAACGATTATTACCTCGTCTAATGGTAGTTTCCTTAAACCTTCAAGAACGTAGTCTATGACGGGTTTACCTACGATTCTAACCATGGATTTAGGTACGCAATCAGTTAGTGGTCTAAGCCTCTCTCCCTTACCTCCAGCTAGTACTACAGCTTTTAACCTATACTGAAACATAGCCTATTCACCTTTATTCCACGGTTACGGTCTTAGCTAGATTCCTAGGTTTGTCAGGATCATAACCTCTCTTTACTGCAGTATAGTATGCAAGCAATTGTAGGATGGGAGTATATGTTATTGGTGCCAAAATATAGTTGTGCATAGGCATTTTAACGCTATAGTCTAAAACTTCTTCAAATTCCCTGAAATTCTCGGGAATTAAC
>QMRV01000239.1 GCA_003649445.1 Thermoprotei archaeon
ATGGTCCTCGCTCACCCTACCTTGTCCCCTACAATTTCCTAACCATTGTTAATTTACTTTTACAATAGCTTATAAATACAGTGTATTTTTAAATATTTTACCTCAACCTTAAAATAATCACCTTACCCTAGTCAGTAATAGGCTAAGGCAGGTGATTCCTTAATGGCGGTTTTTAAAGTGGGGTGTTGTGGTTTCCCTGTCTCGAAATCGAGATATTTTAAAACACATAGTCTCGTTGAAATTCAGCAAACGTTTTACAAACTACCTTCCAAAGAGACTTTAGCACGATGGAGGGACGAAGCTCCTAAAGATTTCGAATTCACTATTAAGGCATGGCAGGCTATAACGCATCCTCCAAGTAGTCCTACATGGAAGAAAAGCGGCATTAAGATTACTGATGAGCTGAAAGATAAATATGGATATTTAAGACCGACAAAGGAAAATTTTGAAGCATGGAACATGATAGAAGAAGTTGCTGAAATATTGGATGCAAAAATAATTGTTGTACAAACTCCGCCATCGTTTAATTATACTAGCGAGAATTTTAATAACGCCATAGAGTTCTTCAGTAGAGTAGCTAAGAAAACAAAGTTCATAATTGCATGGGAACCGCGAGGCACATGGCTTGACAATCTGGAAAAGATTAAAGAAGTTATTGAGAAAACAGGTATAATCCATTGCGTTGACCCGTTCGTTAAAGATCCAGCTTTAGTAGGACATATAGTTTACCTAAGGCTTCACGGAAAGAATAAGAGATGGCCCAATTATAGATATAAATACACAGATGAGGACCTGGCAGAGTTAAAGAAGAAAACACTTAAGTATGGATCTATGAACGCTAAGGAGGTTTATATTCTGTTTAACAACGTATATATGTATAATGATTCACTTAGATTCAAGAAACTTCTTGGTATTGAGGATTAGCATATGAAACTAGCTAATGTGATTCCCGTCCTTGTAATAATGCTTATTGCATGGATAGGATTACTGGTTACTCTATATGTAATTAACTTAATTGTTTCAATAATTCCTCAAGGAGTAAGCAACAGTGAGAAACTCTTGTATTCTGTAGTTAAAATAGGGTTATCAGCGTTTGTTGCTTTTGTGTGGTTGAGCTCATGGTTTCTATTGACATTAAGATATAGAAACATGCACTTAAGGGAATGAACTCGATGGGCAATATAATAATATTATTCTTAATGCTACTCTCTTATATTGTCTTCATGATACCCTTTATTCTGCAATTGACTTATTTTGTTACCTCTACTAGGAAAAATTCTAAAACACTCAGTAGTAAGTTTGCACACTCTACATCTCCCTATGTATCCATATTAGTCCCTGTAAGGAATGAGGATCCTCAACTAGTAGTTAAGCTACTTAGAACTATAAGCAGATTGCACTACGATAAAAGTAAATTAGAGGTTATTATAATAAGTGATGATAGAAGAGAGGACTTCTTAAAACTCAAGAATGCTATACAGCAGGTACTCGGAAACTTAAACTATGAAGTTAAGCTCCTGTGGAGATCTAAACCTATAGGGTATAAAGCCGGAGCGTTAAATTACGGGCTCAAATACGCGAAAGGAGATATCATTGCGGTATTTGATGCTGATAGCGAACCTGAACCTAACATACTAACCGTCGTCTTGAATTACATGAGAGACGGATATGATGCAGTTATGGTCAAGTGGGTTCCTTCAAATATTCATGAAAACTTGTTAAGTGAAGCCAT
The DNA here is from genome assembly GCA_003649445.1 of Thermoprotei archaeon. Next base: position 1,733 of record QMRV01000239.1, read on the forward strand.
TGGTCTATATCAGGAATTCGCTTTTAAAACACTCTTTGCAGGTAGGTTTAAGGCTCTAGGATATACTGGACTAGCGGGATCAGGTTTCTTTATCAGTAAGAAAGTTTTAGAGGATGTAGGTGGTTTCTGCGAAGAAACTATTCTAGAAGATGTAGATTTGGGGCTTAGACTATTCCTTAAAGGATATAGAATATGCTATACTGAAGACACATATGTTCGTCTAGAAGTTCCCTCCAATTACGTGTCGTATAAGGAGCAACAGAAACGTTGGGCTTATGGTGCTCTACAAATACTTAGAAAATACTTTGGAGCCATATTGAAATGTCGGAGAGCTCTTATTGAGAAACTAGAATACATTGCATATTTAGCTCAATACCTTTCCTCGTTCTTTCTAATGCTTTTCTCCCTTATGCTTGTACTTTATCTTCGCTATGCAGATATGGAGCTCGTAGTACTATATTTATTTGCTGCTTGGCTTACTGTCTCTGTAGTGTACTCTATGTCCTTCATGTCCTTCGGGGTGAGTAAGAGATTAACAGCCTTTAGAGCGTTAAGGATACTAGGTAGAATTTCCGGAATTACTTATCCCATGATACCCCACTTAGTATCAGCAATGCTCAAAGCTGCTTTAGGTAAAAGATTTTTCTGGTTTGTTACACCTAAAGGGCAGAGGAAACAGAACATGAGAAAAAAGATATCCCTATTTTATGAAACCCTATTTTACCTTGCATTAGCAATGTTAACACTCTACGTTATCATTGAAGGCTATATAATAGCTTCTCTGTGGTTACTTCTACAGCTAAGCTCTGCACCGTACTTTTATTATATGTTCTTAAGAGGAAAAGTATAATTAAGAATTCAGCATTTACCATGATAGCGGAAGTTATGGAGTTATATATGGTGTAGACGCATGGTTGCAAAAGAGAGGTATGACGTAGTCATAATTGGCGGCGGTGTTTCAGGACTTTTCCTTTCAAGGCTAGTTGCTGAAAAAGGATACGCTGTAGCTGTTGTCGAGATGAAACCCATGAATAAGATTGGGGAAAAAGTTTGTGGTGATGCTGTAGACAGAAAATACTTTGCCAAACTGGGATTAAGAGAGCCTATGGGTAATGAAGTAGAAAATGTAGTGAAGGAAGTGAGAATTTACTCTCCCAGTGAAAAAGCTTTCTTAACAGTTAAAGGTGAAGGATTTGAGCTAAATAGGAAAGCCTTTGGCCAGAGGTTATTGAAGGAATCTTTAGAATCAGGTGCCATAGTTTTAGATAATAGCTATTTGAAAAAAGCTATTATTAGAAATAATGTAGTTACCGAAGTTACTATCCACGACGGGAATAGGAGAAAAGACGTTATTCTCGAAAGCAGAGTATTTGTTGATGCTAGTGGAATATCTGGGGCTCTCAGAACAAAACTTCCAAACCATTGGTGGATTTCCGAAAAAATAAATGCATCAGAGACTGCTGTTGCTTATAGAGAAATAAGGGTTTTGAGCAAGGACATAGAGAACTATGATGCTTTACGAATTTACTTATCTCAAAAAATAACGCCTGGGGGGTATTGGTGGTTTTTCCCTAAGGGTCCTAGGAAGGTAAATATTGGCTTGGGTGTTCAAGGAGGTAGAGGATTAAATCCTATAAGGATATTTTATGAGTATATTGTTCCTAGAAAAGTTTTGAAAGAGTCGAAAATAGTTAGTTATGGTAGTGGTGTAGTTCCGACAAGGAAACCTTTGAAAACTCTTGCTTTCTCTAATGTATTAGTCGTAGGTGATGCCGCATTCACTGCAAACCCTATTCATGGAGGTGGTATAGGTCCTTCCTTAACTTCAGCCTGGGCTGCGTCTAAGGCCATAGTAAATGCG
>QMRV01000240.1 GCA_003649445.1 Thermoprotei archaeon
TGATGTAGTTAAGTATGACAAGCCTATTCCATTAAACGAGGTTAGGCGGTATATACCTGAATTTAGGCCTCCAATGAGCTACGCTGTAGTTCCAGAAGAGTTTATTAGGCTAATTCATACCCATGTAATAGTTTAATGCTTATTCAGTCTGGGAGGACCATTTGTTAGGTAAAGGCTTTAAAGCTAGTTTAGCTACTAGAGATACTAGAGAATACTAGGTGTACTATGGATGGGTGAGAGACTCTATCGTACTAGGGAGGTTGCTGAGCTTCTCAATCTTAGCGTTAGTGGTGTTAAGAAGTGGATTAAGGAGGGAAAGATACGAGCTATCCGTGTCGGTAGATTCTGGATGATACCAGAGAGTGAGGTGAGGAGGCTATTATTCGGTGTTAAACCATCAGAGATAAGAGCAGTTATTTATGCTCGTGTAAGCTCCCATAAGCAGAAAAAGGATGGTAATCTTAATAGGCAAATTGAGAGATTGAGAAGCTACTGTTCTGCTAAGGGATATAAGGTTGTTGACGTGATAACTGATGTTGCTAGCGGCTTAAAGGAGGATAGGAGTGGATTACTTAAGCTCTTTGATATTGTTGAAAAACGTCAAATTGATGTTGTAGTAGTAGAGTTTAAAGATAGATTGACAAGATTTGGATTTGAATACCTTAAAAGGTATTTTAAATCTCATGGAGTTAAGATAGAAGTTATTGAAGAAACTGAGAAGGGCTACAAGGAGGAGCTTGTTGAGGATTTCGTATCAATAGTGATTAGCTTTGCTGGCAGAATCTACGGTAAACGCTCACAGAAGTTCAGGAAGATAAAAAAGGTCATAGAAGAAGTGACTAGCGATGATGACTAAAACTATTGTGAAAACAGTTAAGTTCAAGCTCATACCACTAACAAGAAGCGATAAGAGTCAATTAGTTTCTCTCCTAAACGACTACACGTTAATGGTAAAAGACGCGTTAGATGTCATCATTAAGAACGATGTTCGTAGTAGGAAGAGAGCACACGAGCTATGTTATAGAGTTTTAAGAGAGAAATATCCTCATCTCCACAATAAGTTCGTTCAGGAAGCTTACAAGAGAGCTTTAGCAATGTACCGTAGCTACAGGAAACTACTGAACAAATGGAAACGACTACCAAAGAAGAAAAAGAATAGATTATCGCCACCATCACCGCCCAAGGTGAAAGATAATAGGGTTATCGAACTTCACGTTGATACCTACAAACTAGAGAGGAGGCATGAATTCCTAGTACTGACCGTGTCAAAGGGTAGCGGTGTTTACCTGAGATTCCTTGTAATGGAATATGATTATGCTAGGAGAGAACTTGATGAGGCTAAACTGGGAAACTCCAAGATAATAGTTAATGGGATTGAAATATATCTTCTCTTAACTACGCATAGGAATGTCGAGATTAATGTGCATAAGAATAAGCTCATAATTGATATTAACGAGGATAGCGTTGACTGTCTATTAGTTGATTATGATAGGAATAAAGCCGTATTGTTTCCAATAAGGCATGATATTAGGAAAATACGTACAAATTATAGAAGAATTAGGAGAAGTATCCAAAAGAAAGTTAAAACCCCTAGGTTGAGGGATAAGCTTCTTGCTAAGTATGGTTCTCGTGAGAGGAAGCGTGTAGAGGATAGATTGAAGAAGATAACTACGTTATTAGCAGAGATTGCTAAGGAGCATAATGCTGACTTGGTTAGGGAGAACCTCAAAGACTTAAGGCTTAATGGTAAGAAGAGGACTAGACAACTGAACTATAGGTTGTCTACATTCCCTTACCGTAGGTTCATAGAGTATATTGACTACAAATTCTATGAACGGGGTTTAAACGTATTAGAGGTTGATGCAAAAAAGTCATCCCTCACATGCCCAATATGTGGTTATGTGGATAAGAGGAACAGAGTTGACAAGGAAACATTTAAGTGTAGAAGATGTGGTTTCACCTTTAACGCTCAGTACATTGCCTGTCTTAATCTCTTCTCCCGTTCCGATGACGGCGTGGTAGCCATCAGGAGCGGGGGTATCTACTTAATCACCCGTAAGACCGCCCCTGTGGTGGCGGTCGATGTAGCTCCCGATGAACCACCGAATAAGATGAGGTGGCTAAGGGAGAAGCCCGTGCCCCAAACAATACTAAGAAGCCTAAGTATCGTAGGTACCTAGGTTAACGGGCACGGGCAACCATGATACTCATCACACTCATACATTATACTTGATTGAGGTTTATTAGCTTAAAATTAGTCAATGATATTATAATGAGGTGTGTGTATGGCAGGCTACCACTACCTACCAACGAGAATCTGGGTTGGTTTTAACGTGATTGACAAGTTAGGTGATGTTGTGAGGAGGTACGGTAAGAATGTAGTATTACTTTTTAGTAGGAGTTTCGCTCGTAGATATGGATATATTGATAGGTTGGGAAGAATTCTCAAGGATGCTGGAATCTCATTTAAAGTCTATGAAGGAATACTCCCTAACCCTCCATCAACCCAATGTAATGATTTAGCCTCAAGAATTAGAAATCTAAATATTGACGCAATCGTGGCTTTCGGTGGTGGCAGCGTCATTGACGCTGCTAAAGCTATTTCAGTAGTTTTAAGTCTTGGTGGTAGTGTTGAGGATTACTTCTACCCCAACATTGTTACTGAAGAGATACTGCCTGTCATAGCTATACCAACAACATGCGGCACTGGCAGTGAAGTGACTAAGTACGCGCTGATTACTGACGTAGCTAAAAAGAAGAAGGCAGTCATAGTCGGTGAACCTTTAATACCTAAAGCTGCATTAGTTGATCCTCAAGTATTAAAGCACTTACCTAAGAAACTCCTTACATGGACCGTATTAGATGCTTTCTCCCACGCTATTGAAGCATATATGTCTAAGTCAGCTAATGATTTTAGTGATATATATGGATTAAAAGCTTTAGAACTCATTACAGAGGTTTTATCAGGTGATTTAAAGTTAAGCGATGATGAATTATTAAAATTGCATTTAGCTTCAACCTTAGCAGGTATGGCTATAAACATAGCTGGTACCACACTCATTCACGCATTAGGGTATTATCTGACGACTCACCATGACGTACATCATGGTTTATCTAATGCTTTAGTAATGCCTTACGTATTAGCTAGGAATATAAGAGCTATCAGTAAAGTGAAAGTGCGTAAGTTAACGTCATTATTCAATGCTAAAGAAGGTGAAGAAATTATGAAGAGAATTACTAAAATACTTGATAAACTTGAAATACCTAATAGCATAAGTGATGTGGGTGTCAAAGTATCGGAAGTCGATAACTATGTTGAGGAAGTAGTTAGTTATAAGAGAAATCTTGATAATAACCCCATATCTGTTGATAAGAAGTTAATTAGGGATTTAGTGATTGAAGCACTAAAAGGTAGGAGGGAATTCATGAAAAAGTTTTAAAGTACTTAGTAATTCTTGAATACCGGTGATGAATGCCCGACCCAAATGATTCGATGATTTATACGCCAACGTCTGAGCCTTAAAAATTATTTCCAATTATTTCTTCCTGGCTATGACTCTCTTACCAA
>QMRV01000241.1 GCA_003649445.1 Thermoprotei archaeon
ACCAATTCATCCCTACGCCGTATGGAAGTATCTGAAGGAAGGCTATGGGGTTGATATATCTGTTAAAACCGTGTATCTGCATGTAAGGAAGCTCGAAGAGATGGGCCTTGTAGAGCGTGTAGCCGTAGATTCTTCGGGGAGGCTGAGGGTCATGTACGCAGCTACGGACATGGGCTACGAACTTCTCCAACATACATACCAAGGGTGAAACAGCACAATATTTTACCCTCTCTTTAAAGAAGTTGTCGAGGGTGTATTGATGAAGAAAGCTCTCGTAGTAGGCCTCGGCGAGGTTGGGAGACCCATATATGAGCTTCTCAAAGGCTCCGGACGCTACGAGGTCTACGGCTACGACGTGGACCCCTCCAAGACCGTGAACAGCCTAGGAGCCATACCCAAAAGTATAGAATTCCTCCACATCGCGTTCCCCTATACAAACAGTTTTGCCGACTCCGTGGGCAAGTACGTGGAGAGATTTAAGCCGATACTCGTGTTTATACACTCAACTGTTGCCCCGGGAACCACTAGGAGTATTTACAATACTACGGGAGTCCCCACGGTCTTCACACCTGTTAGAGGTAAGCATCCTCAGATAAAGAAACATCTACTCTTCTGGAACAAATGGTTAGCCGCACTACCTGACGACGTAGTCGACTACGCCGCTGAACACCTAAAGTCCATAGGCCTTAAAGTGAGGATCTACCGTGGCGAGCCAGAGAGCCTAGAGCTGGCCAAGCTATGGGAAACCGTGTACCGCGCGGTCATGATAGCAGCATGGCAGGAAATACACAGAATTGCTAGAAAGTTCAACGCAAATCTCGAGGTGATCGCAGAATTTATAGCTGAGGTACATCAAGTTTTAAAGGATAGACCAGTGTACTTCCCTGGTTACATCGGGGGACACTGCCTCATACCCAACACCAAGATCCTCAATAGCGTCTACCCGTCAAAACTCTTCGAATTTGTGCTTGAGAGCAACCAGCTCAGAGCTAAAGAACTTGAGGACCCCACGGTGAAGAACGAGGTGGAGAAGCTCAGAGACCTATTCCTGAACCTAACCAATAAAGAGTACTACACCGACAGATCGTAGAACCGTTTGTCCCTAGAGGGTCATCCCTTGTAAATTAGGGTTGTTTAGGGTCACCTCTAGGGACTTCCACCTCGCCCATGCGGGTTTAGCTACCCGTATGGGGTCATGGGTGGCTTTCATCCCCAACGGCATGGGGGACACATCTACGTTTAACCCTGCGGGGCTTGGAGCATAGCTCCCATCGCCCCGTAGGGCTTTGAGGAGTAGGTTCCAGCAAGCAACAACGTCCCGGTGCCAGAGCTCTCCGCCCTTACTACATTTGCCTATCCTAGAACCATTATTATAAATTATTAGTATTCCGTGTATTGGGCATAGTTTTGAAGTGTTCCTTGGATCAACGTAAATTACTGGTGCACCATACTCTCTAGCCTTCTCCTCTATTGCTCTCTGAATACCTCTGAAACTCGCTTGGAAAATCCTATGACGTAACTGTTTATCCCTTATTCTCTTTATCATGTTATTAGCTACACGTTTACTTAGCTTCTCAAGAACTATGGCATATTGTTTCTCATAAGCAGTCTTAACGATTAGGTTTGCTATCTTCCACTTAATATCCTGTTTCTTCATCCTCTCATTAAGCCTTCTCATAATCTTTCGTTTAATCCTTGACCTCTTACCATAGAGCTTATCATATCTCTCCTGAATACTCTTCCTACGGTAGTAGTAGCCCAGAATGAGCTTCTCGGTATTAGTCTCAAAAAGGTAAGCAATACCATCAACTAACATAGTAACGTTATTCTCATTAACATCAACTGATAGGTAACCTCTAGGTCTGAACTCCTCAACCTCCTTAACGAATGTTAGGTAGATAACTAACTGTCTATTCCTCCTATCAAGCTTAATTTTAGCTTCAGAAGCTAACATCCATTCTCTATTAGCGTATTTCCAGTACTGTTTATGAGGTTCAAAATCTACTGTAACCCATCCCTTATGGGTAGCTATTCTAATAGATGTTAGTCCAATGGATTTCCATAGATGGTCATCAAGCCATATACTAACCCTTCTAACCTCTGGGTACTCTCTTTCAGCCAGACCCAGTTTCTTTAGCCTTAGGAAGCTCTTGGCTCTAGTGCTAGCGTCATGGCAGGCAGTGTAAACGTAATGCGATGGTAGCTGTGGGTAGAGGCTCCTCAACTCACGGTACTTCGAAGCCTTAAGTCTAGTGAAGCTCTTAATGTTGTTCCTTACAGCATAGAGTATTAGTTGCTCTACCATGTTACGATACATACCCTCAAGCTCCATGAAAATCCTAAACACCTTCCTTGGTAATCTCACACTCTTAACAATAACTGTCCTAGCTACTCTAGTCATTCCTTTCAACCTCTTCTAGGAGCTTCTTGAAACCTTGAACAAGCTTCTTTTTCCTATGGCTCCTCATACCATATAATTTACCAGCGAAGCTAGTAACAATCGCTAATAAGTCCTCGACAAGCTCCTGGTAAGCATCCTTAGGCTCCTCTCCATAAATGACCTCCATCCTTACACCAAACTGTTTGAAGAAGTACTCCAGGTACTCGAACCCGAACCGTGTCAACCTATCCTTGTAGGTGACTACGACAACGTCTACCTGCTTGTTCACCACGTAGTTGAAGAGCTTCAGCAAGCCTCTACGATTGGTCTTAAGACCACTAGCAACGTCGCTAAGGACGTCTACAACCCTACAACCTTTAGCTGAGCAATACTGTGTAAGATACTGTATTTGTCTCTCAAGGTCTGTTTTCTGGTCGCTAGAGCTTACACGAGCATAGATAACAGCACGTACTTCCTTAACCTCTGACTTCTTACCGAGTATCCGTTCAACCTCGCTATACGGTACACGTAGTCTACCGCTCGATAACCTTACAACACGCACTCTACCATTTCGTACCCACTTCTTGAATGTCTGGTAGCTAATTCCAACAATCTCGCAGAACTCCCTAGGCTTTAGCAACTTCTCTGGATTCTCAATACTCATCAGACCCTCTCCGAAACCAAAAGACCCTAAACTACCCTAATGAAGGTTTCTGCCCCCAACACAAATCGCCTCCTAAGTATATTCTTTCAATGATTTTAAGCCTAACTGGAATTTCGTAGGCAGTTACAACCAATCTATAATAATTATGTGTACTTCTCGCTAAACAAAATACCTTTGAACCTGCTGTAAATGTAGGCACTACAAACTAGCGTTATTGTGGTACCCCTGTAGTTCTGATACGTTTACAGAAACAGGAGGTTAGCGGGTAGTAAAAGAGGGGGCTTGATCGCAACAGATCTTAGCATATTATCGTGGTAGCTACATGACTTCCATACGGCTCTTTTATCCGCATACATAAAACTTGTTTTTATAGAGGATAAGAACTATCTTCTTCGAAAAGCTTAGTCAACACTTCCTCTAGATTAGAACATTCACAATGTGGCGCATTGAGGTTTACAGTTAGTGGTGTAATGGCTACGCACCCCTCTATTACAACCGCGTAGACGTC
>QMRV01000242.1 GCA_003649445.1 Thermoprotei archaeon
CATTATTACTCCAAAACCTGTACCGAAGAATCATCCAACAGATAGGATAATCAACGTCTTTCTGCTTTTACCCATGAAGTTAATGTCTAAATTAAGTGCTTTAGCAAGTAAAGTAAGCATAATACCTACTAATAATGTTCTAAGATAAATTATAGCTGCGGGATCTACTTCACCATTCAAAAGATAGTTCATTGAAATTATCGATAATGCGTAGCCTAATGCTGCTCCAAGACATGCAATAAGCCCTAAAATACTTCCAGTACCTAGATTTTTTCTTTCCTAATAAACTAATCATACGGACGATAGTATGAGGAATCCTCCTAAAATGTTAGGTGCTGTTAATTTTTCACCAAATAGCGTAACAGACATTATAGCGACCAATAGAGAATAGGTGCTAGCTAAAGGTGTAGCTATTGAAGCACCTACTCTCTTGATCAAGAAGAGAAAGAAAGTATCGCCAACCATAGGACCTGCTAATGCTGAAAAACTACGAACACCATGACTTCCCATGGTATGTAAGGCATTAGCTTGTACATGATAAGTATTGGTGTTAATAGTATAAGCGCGCTCTATGACCTTATGGTGTTAGCCTCTAGAACATGCAGGTCATTCCTCATTCTAACTTTGTAAAGTAAAGGTGATAGGCCAAAGGAGAATAAAGCTACAACAGCGTACATAAACCCTATGATTTCCTCAGAAACCACGATGCATCCTCCGTGACCGTATTAACTTTCTAAGCTTTAACCCCAGAACATACGTATATTGAATTTAAACTTTACTTTGGACTTGGACGTGCCGTTTCAAATGCAAGTTTCGGGGAAGGTTCTATTACCCTCCTAAGCCATGTTCCCCTAATGAGCCATGCCAACGCAATAGTGCCTGCTCCAATGTTACTTATAGCCATAGCTAACCATACCCCTAAAGATCCAATTTCCATAATATAAGCTAATAGTATGCTTAACCCTATTCTCAAAACCCACAGCCTTACTGCTGAAAGCACTGCAACAAACCTTGTATGACCTGATCCGGCAGCTACAGCTCCTGCTACAAAGAATATTCCGAAAAACGGTATTGAACTGCTTACTGCATGAATTAGCTTTGAGCCTTCAGCTACTACGTCTTGTTCATTAACGAAAAATGAAACAGCTTGACCACTGAAAACAAATAGAAGTAGAGCTCCTAGGGCAAGAAAACCTGAAGTAAACGTAACCGACGTTTTAGCTATGGACATAGCCCTACTATATTTCTCCGCGCCAATGTTTTGGCCGACCATTATTGAAGTAGCTCTATTCAGCCCTCGCGTAACTGCTTGCATAATGTTTATAATCCTAACCACAACACCGTAAGCAGCAATAACCGTTGAACCGAACCTAGAAACAATAGACATCATAACTGTAAATCCTAAAGCATTAAATGACTGCTGAATAGAAAGAGGAGTACCTATTGAAAAAACTTTTCTAAGCCACCATTTCTCAATCCTAAGATCACTTAAACTTACTTTAATGCCCTTAAACCCTTTAAAAAGAAGGAAACCTCCAACAATGGAAACAATAGATCTTGAAACAACAGTAGCTATAGCTGCTCCAGCAACGCCCATAGCAGGAAAACCTAAAAGACCGAAAATCATTATTGGATCTAAAATTATGTTCGTAATTGCTGAGGAAACGTTAAGTATTGTTGGTGTTCTAGTATCGCCTATAGCATTAGCTACGGTGTTAAACGTGAAACCAAAGAAGACAATAGGTATTCCGAGGAAAATAATTCTAGCATAACTTACAGCTAAAGGATAGATGCTTGAAGGAACACCTATCATAGAAAGAACTTGAGGAATAAATAAGTAGCCTATACCGCTCAAAACTAAAGCGCCTAAAAGTAGGAAGCTTATAAGCTGCCCAGCACTTTTCTTTGTCATCTCCTTATCTTCAGCTCCCACATATTGGGAAATAAGAGCTATACCTGCCATAGCATAGCCCATACCTATAGAGTAGAAGAGCATTATTAAAGGCCAACAAACAGTAGGTGCTCCAAAAGCCACCTTACCTAGTTTACCAAGCCAGAAAGCGTCAATAAGGTTATAGGACATGTTAACCAGGTTAGCAACTACAACGGGCCAAGCAAGCCAAACCATAGTACCTAAAACAGGCCCGTTCACTATCCTATCCCTAATACTGTCAACACCCACTCCACTACCCCTATTCAATGGGAGTATGCACCTTTACCATATCGTAGAACAACCATATTTAAAATATTCGATAAAAATTATTCAGAGAACCTGTCAGATCAATAGAATTTTTAATTTAAACCTCAACTAATTAGGATATTGGGTTCCGATACATGGTGAAGTTTAGAGTCGTAATTGTAGTTATAATTATAATATTAGTCTTATTATTACTTCTTGCTATTACCTTCTATCATGAAGAACGGAAACCACGTATGGTGGATAAAGATCTTGCACGTAAATTCTTAGAAACTCAATACGTTCCTGAAGCAGGACTTTTAAGGGCAGCAACCCTTGAGAAAGTTGAAGATTCCCATAAAATTTATGTTGCAGCTGATAACTTGTTAGCTGCAAGAGCATTAGATGTTTTGGGTTCTCCTCTTGCCTCCAATGTACTAACTACGTTAAATAATAAGTATAGTGGAGGATTTGATAAGCAACATGAGATTCTTATAGGAGAAGATATACCTGACGTATTTTATCAGAGAGATTATGAGCATTTGGGAAACGTATCTTCCTCGAAATTTGGTGTTCTTGAAATATATTATGAAAAAACAGGAGAAACACCTATTGACGATTGGGACAGGTATGCTGACTTAGTGGTTTACAAGGCTCTAAAAGCACTACTATATGGTTCAAGACCTTACGCTGAACAACTATTTAGCATCTTAATTTCTATGTGGGACGGATACGGATTCAAGGATGGAGCTTATAATGGACTATATGAGACATATAAGGTTGCATTAGCAATATACCTTTATAAGGCATTGGAAGAAGCTGACAGCGGTTTAGTTGGAAAATATAGAGGCCTTTATGAGAAATGGAACATTATTCTAGCGTTGATGCAGCGAAGCGATGGAGGAATAGTAACCCACTATAGGGTATCTGAAAGAGGAGAAATTATTCCCGTAGGAGACGCTAACACTGAAACTACATCGATAACTATTCTAGCACTCTACTCTGAATATCCTAAGAAAATAGGTGGACATTGTAAGTGTAGTTGATGAAAACAATATTAATTTAAACTAGCTACGCCTAGTATACCATATTGCCGGATTCCTTGACTGTAAAAGTAGTCTTCCTGCTCCTCTAACAGTAAATACAAATCCTTCTCCGCCGAAGAAGAACGTTTTGAGCCCGCCGAATTTCCTTATGCTGTAGTCTAAAGTATCGTCCATAGCTACTAAATGTGTATTGTCTATAACGAGCTTTTCTCCAAGCTTAACTTCCCTCTCAACAATACTTCCGTAAGCATTTACCCATACTCCACCAACGCCCGTGAAGTGCAGCCACATTAAACCTCCTCCACCAAAAACCCCTCTTAACCCTCTC
>QMRV01000243.1 GCA_003649445.1 Thermoprotei archaeon
ATCCAAGAAACCATAAGTAAAAACGCCAATTTAAGCTTTTATACAGCAAAATAGATACAAAAATGATAGATGATGAACACGGGAAAACCGACGAAAAGGATGAAGTAACCTGTCTCAGCTGATCATCAGCGATGAACAGACCTGGAACATGAGCTCTAAAACCCCTAACATATGTAATCCAAGGCGTTCTAGCGCAATTCTATCTGCTTTAAATACCTACAGCTTTCCCTATTCTACTGAGAAAGATGCCATCGAGGTGGGTACTAGTGATGCTCAGGAACCCTGAGGAGTACATCGAGTCTGTGTATAGAGCGAGAATAGAGAGGCTGTTAAAGGAGGTTAAGAAGGAGTTCCCCGAGGACTACAGGTTCTTCGTGAAGATCAAGAGCACGTACACCAGAACACAAGCAACAGGCTCAACAATATACACTAGGCTTACTAGGCTTAGGACTGCATGCAGAGTTGCTAGAGAGCTTTTCGGAAAGCCCCTCAGCAAGCTAACAAGAGATGAATGGGAAGAGCTTTCAATGCACCTCTACACCATGTACAGGACTAGGGATGCAATAGTGTCAGCAATACACCCTTTGAGACTGGTTCTCAAGCAACTGGGGTACGATAAGGAAGAAATCAAGGAGTTGTTCCCCTATCCGTCATCTGTGAAGGCCAAGTCCCAGCACGAAGACCCGCCCCCTTACGTCCCAGGAGAAATTCTCGACAGAGTCGTATTCAACATATACGAGGACGTATACCGTGCCCTCTTCTGCTTAATGAGGATTACCGGTGCTCGAATAGAGGAGATTACACTACTTAAGAGGAGGAACATTATCAGCGATGACGATGGAATATACGTAAGATTCGATGTGACGAAGAACGGTGTTAAGAGAGAAATACCGCTTAACTGGCCCGGCTTCGAAAGGCACCTGAAGGTGTTTTTAGCGTGGTATTATGGTCAGCATCCAGACAGAGACAATGATGACGCTTGGCTCTTTCCGCGAACTACAGATCTATCGAAGCCTGTCCCGCGGAACTTTGCCTACCTAGCCCTAAAGCGCGTTGCAAAGAAAATGGCAAAATATGATAAAGAAGTGCGCAAGTACCTCAGCTATATCCATCCTCACCAATTTCGTCATACACGCGCCTACGAGCTGGTCTTTGCAAATTGGAATGTAAGGTGGATAATGTACTATATGGGATGGAAGAAAATAGACATGGTGCTGAGATACACGAGAGCATTTGAGCTACGACAAGTGTATAGGATGATGGTTAACGGCAAGCAGGACAATAACAACGGTGTTAAGGTGTGCCCCCGTTGCCATGCACTAGTACCAGCAAATGCTAAGTTCTGCCCATACTGTGGGCTAAGACTCGTAGACTACGACATAGAAGAAGTGATAAGAAAGACTAAAGATAAAGAAAAACTGCTTAGATTAGCAATGCTATTAGTTGAAAAGGCTGGGGTCGAGCCGCTTAAAGAACTCCTTGTCTCTCGTTGAGGCATGCTCTAATAGTAAAGGATATATTACTCGCAACCACCTTTTAACCTCTTCGTCCTCAAGCAGTTTTTCATTATTAGACAGTATGCTCCTTATTCTAGATACTATACGTCGAATTTCCCTAGTCAACATCACCCTTTAGAAAAGGGAAGGCTAGGTGTTTAAAAATGGGTGGAAAATTTACTAGTTATTCCAATAAAACTGATGCAGAGAAGAAAAAGCTAGTTCAAATTATCATAGCTTCTTATTTCTCGGCATTTATCCATGACTTCATCGAAGAACGTAAGCGCTGTTTTAAGCAGTTCTGTTGTCGACATCCTGTATTTCTTTTTCAGCTCATTTATGAGCTCATAGACTTCTTCGCTTATGCTTATCGTCTTGTACCCTTTACGTCCCATATTGTCCCCCGGTTAATATATTATGGTACGTGTACTTATAAATATAGCGATATTTTATCATGGCTTTATGGTACCTGTACCGACACCTTTAAAACCTCTGTAAACAGAAAAAGTAAGTGAAAAGGGTGGTGGGAGGTGGCAGGGGGAGACATATCTATTAATAGTGAGAGTGCAAAAACATTTAAAAATAGATTCATGGAGCTGAAGCTCAAGGAGATTGGGCCCTTTACCTTCAAGCATTTAACGATTAAATCAGCAAAGAGCATTATCATTGAAAATAGTGCTGGTGGCAAGACGACAATTGCTAGAGTCCTCAACGCTTTTCTAAGCGGAAGAGTTGATCGAGCTTTATTAAAAGTGCAAGAGAGGAATAAGAGAAAAGTGGATAAAGGAAGCGCAGAGCTTGTATTTAATGGCAGGAAATACAGACTGGAAATTACTTTTGATAGCGATAGGGTCGACAAAATCTTCGATGCTGAATACGCTGAGTATCTTGTTCTCACAGAGAATACTCCACTATACGGTATATATGTTAGTCCTGACAGGATGAGCCTAGACTTCTTGGTATCAAAGTTTGTGCCGGAGCCAGTAGAGCTGAAGAGACTTGAAGGCGAGATGTACAGGCTTGAAAAAGAGGCTATTGATTACGACAATATGGCAAAAGGGTACGAGGATACAGCCAAGAAATACGAAAAAGATCTAAATAAGGTAGAGGAGGAGCTCAAGAAAATAGAGGAACAGCTAGCAAAATGGAAAGAATACGAAAACATCAAGGTAATCAATAAAAAGAAGGAGAAAGAAAGAGAACTAAAGAACATTGTCAAATTAGTGAATGAATATAGGCAGGAACAGGAGGAACTCACAAAAAAGCTCGGAGGCACTAACTATGATGACTTAAAGGTTAGGAGAAAAGAGGTTGCTGATGAACTAGGATCGCTGTATACTATGAGGAAGCTTTATGAGGAGACCAAGGAAGCCTTACAGGGGTTAAAGACATACCTTGAGAAAATAGAGGATAAAATTGACATACTTTACGACCTGAACATACCGCTGTTCGGCGGGTTCCCTGATGCAGAAACTATTAGAACATACATAAATGACTTGGAAGTAGCTCTTGAAGCTGTCGTATCAAAATATGCAGAGACTTCCCAAAAGATTAAAGAGCTTGAAAAAGAGCTTGACAGGCTTGACCGTACAATCAGAGAATATGTCTCAGCGTATGAGAGGCTACAGCAACTTGAAGTAGAGATAGAGAGGCTGGAGAGGAGGAAGAGAGACCTTGAAAACGAGATAGCGTACCTAAACAGGAAAGTACAGGAAATACTACAGAAAGAAGGTGGCACAGAGGACGAGCTGATAAAGAGGTACGCCAGCCTAGAAGACATCAACAAGCTCATGGCTAGAAAGAATGAGCTACTGAAAGAAAAAGAAAAACTGAAAACATACATAAAGAGCTTTAGAGAAGCAGCTGAAAAAGCTAGGAGGCAAAAAGAACAGAACAAAGAAATTAACAGGAAATACGAAGAGATAAAAAGAAAATACAATTCTTTGAACTACAAATGGAAGAAGGAAAGAAAGACATTCAAAGAAACCTTCAAAGAAGCATTTAGAGAAGCGTTCAAGAACATATCTATACCAGACTTTGACCCAGAAGAAAT
>QMRV01000244.1 GCA_003649445.1 Thermoprotei archaeon
AATATATTATTCAAAGTAGTGGTTCCAGAAACAGAGACAACAATTAAAGCTGAAGTAACTTCACCTTTAGCCGCGCAACTAAAGTCTCCTCGCGAAAAAGAACTAGAGCAGCAGGTAACACAGTTGCAGGAAGAGAAGAAAGCTCTTGAAGAAAAGTTGTCTAATGCCACTACTAGAATAGAGGCTCTTGAAAACGAACTTGAGTCAGTTAAAACACAGCTTTCTCAAGCATTGTCTGAAAACGAGAAACTCAAAGCAGAGCTAAATGAAACGACAACGCAGCTTGAAAAACTTTCAGTTAAATTCAGTAAACTTAAAGAGGAGTCAGAAAAACTAAAACTACTGCTATATACTGCTGTACCACTTTCACTGGCAGCCGGTCTAACTATAGGGTATTTCATTGGAAGAAGAAAAGCTAAAGGAAAAGAAACTAAAAAAGAGGAAAAGCAAGTTAGTAGTACCAAGTCAGAGTAAAAGTGTGTTCCGGTAGAAAGTTTTTAGTTTTATATGCTCTGCAGTAGTCTTTAAGAAAACATTTTTCACATAAAGGTTTTTCTCTAAGACATATTGTTCGCCCAAACCTCCACAGAAAATCATCCAGCAGGAAGGGATCTTTACCCGAGATCTCGGAGACAACCTTCCATGCCTCTCTAACTTTCACTCTGATTGCTGTATCGGTTTCAGAGTTTACTTCGATTTCCTTTAGTATGAAGCTGTAGTCCGTTAAGCTGACAATTCCTAGCCTCAAGGCAATACGAGTAAGATGATTGTCTACAGGTACTTGGAAGTTCTGCGGGTCAGTGAACTTAATTAAGCCGCGGCCTTCCAAGAACTTCGCTAAGAGAAAAATCTTCTTCTCTACAGGGTCTTCATACGCTCTAAATACTTTAAGCCTTTCCTTGAATTCAGTAATGCTAGTTACATTAAAGAGCCCTGTGAAGTCACCGTAAATATCTAAAACTTTTTTCCCTAAGTCTCTTAAGAGAAGTACTCTTACTCCAGCATCCCACAGCGATACATCCCCGTAAGTAAAGACCCTATTGAACTCCTTTAAACTCAGTTTAGACAAGTTTTCTGCAGAAAAGTAATCGGGGTTACGTAAGAATTCTCTTGAACCCAGGTGGTGCAGTAAATCAGAGCCCTTGTATACAACACCGTTAATCGATGCTCTATATTCAGAAATAGGAGTCGAAGTCCTGTGGTCTAATGCAACTATTGCCGTAAAGTACCCTAATACCAGTTCACGAGGCTCGTTTGATGGAGGAAAATATTCTCCATTAAAGTAGTTTTCTCTCTTTATCTTAGCTTCTTTAAATTTCTCAGCTACTAACGCGCAGGCCTTATAGTCAATAAATATTTGATTTAAATCCACGTAGAGAAAAAGCGTTTAAAGATATTAGTCTTCCGCCAGCTTTCGCGATTCAAACATAGAAGCGAATTTAGATTGTATAAGCAGATGTACGCTTGCTGAATAGCTGACGGCTTTGAAGAATACTGCATTAAAGAGAATAGACCTTTAGTCGAGTATTGAGCTTAATTTACCTGCTATTTCATCGATACTTCTAATTAAAACGAATTTGCCGCCACCTAGTCTAGCTAATGCTTCCCCGAACCCTATCCATTTTGATGGTACTGCTACGACATGTAGTGTTTTATAGAGTTTAGCTGCCTTGAGAGGATTGTCGCCTGCAGTCCACTCGGCGTCTGTTATTAGAATTGCTTTAGGCTCGTAGCCTCTAGCAGTTAGTAAAGTATAGGCTTCTGTAAGTACTTTATGTATGTCCGTATAGCCGCAAGCTGTCAGCGATAAGATAGAGTCTACTAGAGTTTCTGCGGGTACTTTTTCATCAAAGTTTTTCAAAAGATCTACTTTCGTATTGAATGCTAGTACTGAGAAATCATCTACTTCACGTTCAGCGTAGACAAGTGAAGCGGCTATTAGTGCTGCTAAAAAGAGCCTGAGACCGCTCATTGAGAAGCTTCTGTCAATTATTAATGCATACGCTCTCCTACGTCTTTTCTTGGAAAAGAAAACAAAAGTATCGTAGTCTACTCCAGGTTTCTCAAGTATTTTCTCAATAGTACTTTCTACGTCTAAGTCGCTGAAGTCACTCCAGCTACTTGTTTTAGTAAATCCTCTTCTGCCCGAAGTATATTGCTCAGCAAAGCGGACTATAAGATACGTACCTATTTTCCTAGCTATTTCTCTGGTATCGTATGGTAAGAAAAAATATACTTTAGCTAAAGTATCCAGCCCCCTTAAACCAAGAAGTTCTAAATCCTCTATTAATTTCTTATCGGAGGAAAGTATTAGCGCAGTTCTCCTTGGAGCTACTTGAGCTGTATCAGCTATTTTCTCTAAATCACTTATATCTACTTGATGCTTCTTTTCTTCTTTATTACTTTTCTCACTAGTTTTACTTAAAGGAAAAGGAAGCGTCTTTTTAGTCCCTAATACCTTCCAGAATATTTCCTCTATTACTTCATCCGGCGTTCTACTAGTGTCTTTAAGCCATATTTTCGTAGTGAAAGCCATTTTAGCGGCCAATAAAAGGTCATCTATACTCAGTTTTCCTTTAATTTTCTCAATATTCTCGGCTATTAGAACCATGTCTATTGCTCCTCTAACAGAAGAACCCATTTTGACCGCTCGGTGTCTGCGGCTTTCCCTAGCTATATCTACCGCGAGTTCTATTAGGAGAAGATTTCTGCTACCTGTTCTCACCTTAACTATTTCTATTTCCTCTTCACGGCTCTGGTAATCCATTTTAATTCTAATGAATCTATCGAGAAGAGCTCTGCTGACTTTCCTCGTGCCGACATCGTCGTAAGGGTTCATGGCACATATGATTCTGAAGCTAGGCTTTGCTTTAATGATTCCTAGCCTCGGCACAGCTATTTCGTGATCCTCGGCTGCTCTAATCAGAGTATTTGCTGCGTCCTCAGACATTCTATTGAATTCCTCTATGTACAGTATTCCGCCTTCAATCATAGCTTTGACTAAAGGTCCTGGCTCAAAGTACTCTGGCTTAAAGCCGTCGGCCATTACTCTAGCAGGATTAAATACTCCTACGAGCTTCTGGGGAGTCAGATCGCTTGACCCCTCGACTATGTAGAAGGAGACGCCTGAGTTTTCTGCTATTGCTTTAAGTATTGTAGACTTAGATGTGCCTGGAGGTCCTTCTAGAAGAACATTTCGGCCGGCAGCTAAAGCCGATATAATAGCTACTACTTCGGTTCTACGCCCCACTATTTTGCTGCAAACTTTTTCTAGCAGACTTCTGTTAGCATAAGGATTTACGTCCACTGTAATAGTTCTTCATTAACGAAACTTAAGTATTGCTTAAAACCTGTATTTACTAAACGCGTCAGCTGAAGTAAACTACCTACTTTATGTCTATGTCTTTGGGGTTCGGCAAGATCATGAGTATTTCTTCGGGATCGCCTACCGCTATGTATTTTCCCTCTAAGTAGAGTTTAGCGACGATAGCGCATGTTATGGCGTCTAGTTCATGTGTAGATAATTTGTG
>QMRV01000245.1 GCA_003649445.1 Thermoprotei archaeon
ACCAGGCCTCCCAGGGGGTTCGTGAGAGACTACCCGATAGTATTTGAGGGCGTTGAGGCGGTCGAGCAGCTGGCAATAGCGCTAAACGAGGTAGCAAAGTACACCGCGCTAAAGCTAACACAAAAAGCCATAACACAGGGGAGGATAAAGAGAGCCGGTATCGGTAGGAAGTGGTACCAGCTATGCCAAGACCTAGTTAAGGCACGGATACGAGAAGCCTCACTAAATATCCTTGAGCAGTTGTGGGATACCCCTAAAAGATACTAGGGCGTTATTCATGAATGAGCCACTAGTATCTATAGTGATCCCTACACATGATAGGAAGGAGAAGCTAGAGCGCCTAATAAGGTCAATACTAGAAAGCAACTACCCCAAAGATAGGCTGGGGATAATAGTTGTTGATGACGCCTCCACCGACGGTACATACGAATGCATCAATAGGCTGTTCCCTCAAGTAAAGGTCATATGTAATGAAGAGGAAAAATTGGTAGCTGAATCCCGAAACATAGGCATAAGAGCGTCTAAAGGTAAGTACATCTTCATTATAGACGATGACAATGTTGTTGATAAAAACACTATAAAAGAACTTGTAGAGTTCATGGAAAAACATCCTGAAGTAGGAGTAGTAGGGCCAATAATGTACTTCCTTAGAGATCCTAAGAGAATCTGGTGTGCTGGGGTAAAGAGAAATTATTGGACAACGATAACTAAGTTTATAGGCTTTAACACAGTAGATGATGGATCACTGAAAGAACCTTATGAGTCTGAAGATCTTCCTAATGCATTTATGGTTCGAAGAGAAGTATTTGAAAAAGTTGGTCTATTTAACTCAAGACTATTTCCAATACATTATGAAGAAGCAGATTTTTGTCAGCGAGTAAGGAAAGCTGGATATAAGGTAATGGTTGTGCCAACAGCAAAAGTATGGCATGATACTCCCTTGCCCGAATCTCGTGAGACAACCTATTTAAGTAGTTTAGTACGAATATACTACACATCAAGAAATAGAGTTATATTTCACAAACTTTACAGTAAGAATACTATCCAAAAGATAATCTCAGTAGTATTTGCCATAAGTATAATAATCTTGTACTACGTACCGAGAGCAATACTTTTGAAGAGTAATAATAAATGGATGGTACTCACGGCACTTTTAAAGGGTTTAATAGATGGCATTAAATTTAGGTTAGTCAAGGGGTCCTTTCAATGAAGCCATCTAGACTTAAGATTACATTCTTTAAAAATTATGAAGAAACACAGAAAGAGAAGATGAAATTTATCGCTGTAAATAGCCGTGGAACAGTTCTTGATATTGGGGGGTCTCAGAATCCTAATTATTATTTTGACTTTATAGACAAGGTTAAAGAAGTATATCTAGTGGATATTATTAAGCCATTAAAACCGCTACCAAAGAAATATACTAAATTCTTTGATTTTGACTTAAATGAGGTTGGGAAGAAATCATTACCTTTTGATGATAATACTTTTGATACTGTTGTTGCAGCAGACGTTATAGAACACTTAGATCATACACCTCTACCTCTGCTATTAGAGATAAAACGTATTTTGAAATCAAAAGGTATGTTAATCATAAGTGTACCTACCCCAAAGTACTATGTGGAATTACTACACACGTTACTTTTTGGAAAACCTATGGGTTTTCCTGAACATAAATTATTGTACACAAGATGCCAAATGAAATACTTTCTAGAATTGGTAGAATTTAGAATTATTCGTATAGTTGGGTATAGTTTTTGGATACCTTTCTTAAAGCTAGGTTTCATGAATACAAAATTTACGTTACCTGAGTTCATTACATGGCAACAAATTTACATAAGTATTAAGGAATGATGACTTTAAGTTGATAAAAGAGGTGGTAAACCATTAGAATTTATGACAAAATAATGAATGCTTTAGCAACTATCTTATTCGGCCCCGATAGAGGAATCAATGTGCTGGGTCTTGATTGGAATCACCTTATAGTACTAGATGCATGCCGATGCGACATATTCGAGCGTGTCTATAGAAAGTTCTTTCCCTTAGCAACTGGGTTCAAATGCATAATATCCCCTGCTTCCTCAACCATGGAATTCGTTAGAAAGAACCTTGATGGCAACATAGAGAAGAAGCTAAAGGATGTCGTATTTGTGAATTCCAACCCGATGATAGACCATGTGTTAGGAGCAAGGCTCAAGAAGTTGTTCTATAAGTATATCCCAGTATGGAGAAAATACTGGGATAGCGAGATAGGAACCGTAAGACCTGAAGACACGTACTATGTTGCTCTAAAAACCTATGTAAGAAACCCAGGTAAGAGAATGTTCATATGGTTCTTACAACCTCACTATCCCTATGTCGACAAAAGGTTCAACCATATCAACGCTCTGGGCAGAGAATTCATGAATAGAGCACTATACTACGACACCTCTAGTAATAACCTATTAGCGCTTATCAAGATAGCGAAGAACCTGCTAAGGAAGGGATATCTATGTGCAGGAATACCAGATAAAATATGCGAATACGCTCATCAAACCCCTTCAGAAATCATAAAAGCGTACATAGTTAACCTGCTCTCAGTCCTCTACTATGTGAGGAAGCTTGTGGAAATTTTGCCTGGAAAAATAGTAGTAACATCTGATCATGGTGAGTCGTTTGGAGAACCTCTGAATAAACTTGTATCATTGCCAGTGTATGGGCATCCATCTAGAATTAAGATTTCATCGTTAATTCAAGTCCCCTATCTTGAAGTAAAGAATAGTATTCAGTATCAAGAGGCTATACGAAAAGCCCTAAAATTACTTCTAACTCGCCTAAAGGATACAAATACATTTTACAAAACAGGGAGATCTAATGTATCGGTACGACAATGAAAGTACCAAGAGAAGGAGGTACATCCTTATAGTGACTAGATCTTCGCGAAAAGAAATTATGAACCCCTCATTTGGAGGTAGTAGGTTAGTAAAGGAGATATATGAACGATTAGTTATGAAATCCTTCAAGGTGTACATACTTTCATTGCATGATATATCTTCGATCGCGGCGTATTTTTTGAGAATAAAAACTAAGGTAAATAGTGTTTCAAGGACAAAAATTAAGAACGAAAGGTTGAAATGGATTTTGAATTTGCTCTACAATCTTTTAACAGAATTATTGTCTTGGATCGATATAAAGCTACGTAAGGAAGCAGCAAAGAAGATAGAAAAGCTTAAGGTCGGTGCAATAATCTATAATGGATCTATAGGTGCTTTTGCCTTCCTAAAAGTAGCGAGAGCAAGGACCATTCCTTTTATTCTATGCGAACATAATATCGATTATTACTTTTACGAAGATAAAATTGGTTGCAATCTATTAATTAAGATTTATAAAGTATTTGAGCTGTTAAGCGCCAAGGCTTCAGATACAGTGATATGTTTCAATTCTCGCGACAAAGAAAGATTAGTCAAGAACGGGATTCCCTCGGAGAAGATTTTTTTGATGGAATTCAATGTTCAAGCCAAAAAACGCTATAGTAAAAAAGAAGCCCTTAAT
>QMRV01000246.1 GCA_003649445.1 Thermoprotei archaeon
AATTTCAACGTATTCTTTAGAGACAATGAGGAATACGAAGTAGTAGCTTTCACGGCATCCCAAATACCAGGTATTGAAAATAGAGTTTATCCTCCAGAACTTGCTGGTAAACTCTACCCCAAAGGCGTACCAATATATCCTGAGGAAAAACTGCCTGAACTCATAAGGAAACATAATGTAGAGTACGTCGTATTGTCTTATAGCGATCTAACCCATGAAGATGTTGGTCACATATACTCTAAAGTACTAGCTGCTGGAGCAAGTTTCCTAATTTTAGGCCCAGAAGCAACTATGATAAAGCCCAGAAAACCTGTCATAGCGGTAACTGCCGTACGTACAGGTTCCGGTAAAAGCTCTGTTAGCAGGAAAATTATTAGAGCGCTTAGAAGCAAGGATGTTAAGGTTGCTGTTGTAAGACATCCTATGGCATATGGTGATTTTCTTAAACAGAAAGTTCAGGTAATAAGAACTTACAGCGATCTGAACAGGTACGAATGTACTTTCGAGGAAAGAGAAGAATATGAACACTACATCGAGATGGGGGTAACAGTATTTGCAGGCATAGACTATCATGAAGTTTTAAAAGTAGCTGAAAAAGAAGCAGACATAATACTATGGGATGGAGGAAATAACGATCTACCATTCTATAAGCCAAACCTACACATAGTTGTTGCTGATGCTCTAAGACCAGGCCAAGAAATCTCAACATTTCCAGGAGAAGCAAATGTTAGGATGGCAGATGTAGTGGTAATAAATAAAGTAACTAAAGCATCGGAGAAAAACGTGAAAACAATAGAGGAAAACGTTAGAAAAGTTAATCCTAAAGCAACAATAATTAGAGCATCATCGGAAATATTCGTCGATAATCCTGAATTAATTAAGGGAAGAAAAGCGGTCATTGTTGAAGACGGACCAACAGTAACCCATGGTGGACTATGTTTTGGGGCAGCTTATGTGGCAGCTAAAAAGTTTGGAGCCAAAATTGTTGATCCACGACCTTACGCTGTAGGGTTCTTGAAAAGAGTTTACGAGAAGTATCCTCATCTAAAATATGTGGTTCCAACACTTGGCTATAGTTTAGATCAGATCAAAGATTTTGAAGAAACATTAAACAAGGCACCAGCGGAAATCATAATATCAAGTACGCCGTTTAACATGGCGAACATAGTTAAAGTTAACAAACCCATAATTAATGTGAGATACGAGATAAAAGAACTAAATAGGCCAACAATAGACGAAGTAGTTGAGAAATTTCTAAATACCCTTAAGAAATAACTCAAATAGTTTTCTCTTAACATAAAGATTATTTAACTTCAATGCAACTAAGAATTCTGAGACCATATTTTAACCTACCAAATTTACTGGTGAATGTAGTCTGCTAAACAACCATCCTTCATTAAGCCTGATACTTATAATAAATGTTGCTATAGCAGCAGTTACAATTTTGTATTTGCCTTACTTATTTACATTATTAATAATATTATATGTGCTAGTACTGTTCTTTATAGTATTTAAGATAAAAACATTAAGTTCCTCTTTAGCATTATTTGGAATTTTAACTGCATGCTTATGGTTAAGAATATTCCCTTACGTTGATGGTATACCCTTAGGAGTAGACCCTATAAGGGACATTATTTACTCGTACAATGTCGTTTTGAAAGCTAGATTAATCTATAATATGCCCTACTTTGTAAGGTACTATGAGTATTTTCCGGCAACACAACTATTGCCGTCTATCAACGCTATTGTTTCCGGTCTCGATATTACTTATGCACATTACTTAACCTTAAGCACGTTATCATCGCTAGGTATTATTCCATTAATTCTGATATTGAGAAACGTTGCTAAGTTGCAAGTAAGGCTAATTACACTGGCCGGACTTCTTTATGCAACAATACCCACCATTGCTACATGGGGTTACTGGGTTATTCCAATGACATTTTCAATGCTTCTATCAATGTTTTCGTTAATGTTCTTCACAAAATACGTGAAAGATTACAGGTTAGAATTCATAGTTTTAAGCCTAGCATTCAGTATGTTATCCGTTATGGTGCATGCTGTTGTTGGAGCATTGATATTAGGTTTTTACATAGTCTATACTATTACAATTTACCTCAGTATTAGGAGGCATGAGAACACAAGCACCGTGTTACTTAAGCCGCTTACTCTGCACAATACTATATTAACCACTTATACTGCATTCTACTGGTACATGGTTGGTTTCATACCGTATCTAACAAAGTATGTTAGTCTATCTTATTTACGTGTAATTAGGGTTCTAAGTGGACCTCTAAAATTAGTGCCTCATGGAACACGCTCTGTAATATTGCCCACAGCTCCTAAAATTAGCATTACACCTTCATATCCTCAAATACTAGAGTATATGCCTAAAGAATACCCTATTATATACATTGCTCCACGATGGATATGGTCCATATTTATAATAATTTTACCTCTACTACTCTTAATCATAATAAAGAAAAGAAAGATAAGAGTTAGCATGTTTACCCTTGCTCTAGGCATTTACTCAGTACTCGTTTTACTCTTTACAGCTTTATCGGTATACTTTAACATAGTTTGGAAAGCAGACAGGTATTTAGCATCCCCCATAACACCGTACGTTATAATATTCATTGCAGCTTCATTTTACGCGATAACAAAATATAAGGTAAATACGAGGTTGGGAAGTTTCTTAGCAACATTAATGCTAATATTGGTTATTGCCTCAGTATTGGATCCTAGAGTATCATTTTACACCAACCCTGCTGAAGGTGATAGAGTATCGTTTAAGCCTAGCGAGAAATTAGCATCGAAATATCTTTTCTCAACATGGAATACAGGGTATATTATTTCAGACCATGGCCTAATGACATCATACCTACGCTACCTAGCCACCTTAAATAACCTAACACGTACAGAAGTTTCATTTTGCTCACTACGCTACCGTTTAGGTAAAAAGCTTTGGAATAAAGATTGGGTTTTCCTGTTTAGAAAGTATAGTGTTGAAAGCTACTACATATGGAGTTTAAACTATGCAGGAAAACCTCAGGTAGTTAATGAGGTTTTCTATAAAACGAATCTAATATATGATAATAGGGAATGTTTTATTTTCAAAAGTATTGCTGCAAAGAAGTAGTTAAGTTTTTGAATTTTAAATTATAATCAGAAATTAGAAGCTTATCTACAATATCGGTGCAGTTAATGGTTAAAGTAGTTACGTGCATACCGGCATATAATGAGGAAAAAACTATAGCTAGAGTAGTTATTGAAGCACAAAAATACAGTGACCTAATTATAGTGTGCGATGATGGTTCAACGGACTATACTGGAATAATAGCTGAGAAACTAGGTGCTATAGTTGTAAAGCATAGGGAAAATAGAGGGAAAGGAGCAGCGCTAAGAACCCTATTTAAGAAGGCGTTAGAGTTTTCACCGGACATAGTTGTAACATTAGATGCTGACCTACAACATGATCCAAAATACATACCATTACTTGTAAATGAG
>QMRV01000247.1 GCA_003649445.1 Thermoprotei archaeon
AGCTACGGTGACCTTACATAGTTTTAGCATTGTTTATATGCACCATCTAATACTATGAGGCAAGGCTGATTATTTAAAACTATATGGAAGAGAGTAGGCATCAGATACGACCGCATTCTTCACATTATCCGTTAAGCCCACCACTCATCATCTAAACGGAGATTTCTAATAGCTATTTATAAATTTACTTAGCTTCTCTCCTAATCTAGTTCTTACAACTATAGTTGAATTCCAATATAACCGTTATAAGTAACCACTGCAATAGCTTATGAGTGACAAGTGTAAGGTTGGCGCAGATATGGTTAGAAGGAAAAGAAGATTAAAAATAGATTTCGAGGAAGCAAAGAAGGACCCATATAGGGTACTCTTCGCTATCCTTAGAAAACAGAAGTACCATATAGTAGGACATCATAGTGCCGTTAAGAAATGCCATTGGACCCATGCAGCATTAACTGAGGGTAGATTTTGCTATAAGTGTAAGTTCTACGGTATTGAAACGCATAGATGCGTTCAAATGAGCCCTGCTGTACTATGGTGTTGGAACGCATGTATTCACTGTTGGAGGCTCAGACCACAAGACATAGGTATTGAATGGGATGAAACACGACTACCCACGGTAGACAACCCTGAATTAATTGCTGAAGGAGTTCTCAGGGAACAGCTAAGAATCCTATCAGGCTATAAGGGTAACCCGAAAGTTAATAGGAAGCTACTGGAGGAAGCCTTAAAACCAAAGCATGTTGCTATAAGCCTCACCGGGGAACCGTTACTATATCCTAGACTTAGCGAGCTAATTCAAATATTCCATAGGAAAGGGCTAACAACATTCCTAGTTACTAGGGCTATCAGACCTGATGTCCTAGCAGACCTTGATGAAGAACCTAGCCAACTATATGTCTCCTTTGAAGCTTGGAATAAGGAGATGTATAATAAATTAAACGTTCCTTTAGCTCCAAGACTTTGGGAACTATCATTAAAAACTCTTGAAATACTTCCAAGCTTCACATGTCCAACAGTAATGAGAATAACAGTAATGAAAGGCATTAATATGGGTGGAAAAGATGCTGAAGGCTTCGCGAAACTAGTAGAGCTAGCCCAACCAACATATGTCGAAGTTAAAGCATACATGCATGTTGGAGCTTCAACAAAAAGGCTTCCAAGAAGTGCGATGCCAAGACATGGAGAGGTGAGAGCATTCGCTAAATTAATATCCGAAAAAACAGGGTATCCTATAGTTTCAGAAAGCATACCAAGTAGAGTAGTGCTACTGAGTAAATTAAAGAAACCTATAAGACTAGGTAAAGGATGTCCTGAAGGATGGAAAACACCAGATATAGGTGGTGAAGAAAGCGGAGAATATGGGAAGTACATATCAGAAGTTTAGAGCTAAACAATATCTGAAGGATGCAAGTACGTTAAATTTCTAACCCGTTTATACATCGCATCATAGCTTATTATAGGAACTTTTTCACACAACGCTATAGCAGCATGTAAACTATCAAAATATGAAAGATTATGTTTCAGCCTTACATCGTAGGCTAAACTATGATATTTAGGCTTAGGCTGAAATATAGAAATACGATAATGCATTAACATTTTTCCTATACCATCCCAGAAACTGTAAACATCCCTAGCGACAATGCTCCCTGATCTCAACAGTAAATCTATTTCGACAAGACTGTAAGGTGATAAAGTAAGTTTACCTAAATATTTATTGAAAACATTTTCTGCTTCTCTATGTTTTGGGTACTCAAATAAGCGAATAGTCTCTACTAAAGCTAATGTAAAATAATTATTAGAGAAATTCAACATTATTAATACATCTTTCTAAGTTGCTTCTCAGCAATTCTACTAATTTTCTCTGGTTCTTGCGAAGCTACGATTTTTAATTCAACAATACTCCTTAAATACTCTATAGGATTTCTTATGGGTTCTATAATTATCCTTCCTTCTTTAACTATCATTTTTACTGTTCTCTCAATGCCTAATTTTCTTCTAACTTCAGCGGGAATAACTACTCTGCCTTTACTATCAACACTAACTATTAATTCCACTCTCCCACCATATGTAAGTGGGAAAAAGGAATATGTTAATTTCACTGATGTTGCAATACCGCATACTCGGTCTTAAATTCCATGTTTAAATGTTCATATAAAGAATCTATTAGAGTCCGAGTCGAAAATGGTTCCTAAATGACTTAAGTGCTTATTATTTCGGTAATTACCTAGCCTTAATAAGAAATATTTTTACGTAATGTTTTCTCCTTTAGAAAATTTTTAATATAAAGAGTTATAGTTTTTTATTTCAATACTAAAACCTACGGTAGATTTTATGCGTTATGGGAGAAAGAAAGTTATAATAATGGGTGCTGGAGGCAGGGACTTCCATAATTTCAACGTGTTCTTTAGAGATAATGAGGAATACGAGGTAGTTGCTTTCACAGCATCCCAAATACCAGGTATTGAAAATAGGGTTTATCCTCCAGAACTTGCTGGTGAACTCTACCCCAAGGGCGTACCAATATATCCTGAGGAAAAACTGCCTGAACTCGTAAGGAAACATAGTGTAGAATATGTCGTATTGTCTTATAGCGATCTAACCCATGAAGATGTCGGTCACATATACTCTAAAGTACTAGCTGCTGGAGCAAGTTTCTTAATTTTAGGTCCAGAAGCAACTATGATAAAGCCCAGGAAACCTGTTATAGCAGTAACTGCCGTACGTACAGGTTCCGGTAAAAGTTCTGTTAGCAGGAAAATTGTTAGAGCGCTTAGAAGCAAGGATGTTAAGGTTGCTGTTGTAAGACATCCTATGGCGTATGGTGATTTCCTTAAACAGAAAGTTCAGGTAATAAGAACTTACGGCGATCTGAACAGGTATGAATGTACTTTTGAGGAAAGAGAAGAATATGAACACTACATTGAGATGGGGGTAACAGTATTTGCAGGCATAGACTACTATGAAGTTTTAAAAGTAGCTGAGAAAGAAGCAGACATAATATTATGGGATGGAGGAAATAACGATCTACCATTCTATAAGCCGAACCTGCACATAGTTGTTGCTGATGCCCTAAGACCAGGCCAGGAAATTTCAACATTTCCAGGGGAAGCAAATGTTAGGATGGCAGATGTAGTGGTAATAAATAAAGTAGCTGAAGCATCCGAGGAAAACGTGAAAACAATAGAGGAAAACGTTAGAAAAGTTAATCCTAAAGCAACAATAATTAGAGCGTCATCGGAAATATTCGTTGATAATCCTGAGTTAATTAAGGGAAGAAAAGCGGTCATTGTTGAAGACGGACCAACAGTAACCCATGGTGGACTATGTTTTGGAGCAGCTTATGTGGCAGCTAAAAAGTTTGGAGCTAAAATTGTTGACCCACGACCTTACGCTGTAGGATACTTGAAAAGAGTTTACGAGAAGTATCCTCATCTAAAATACGTGGTTCCAACACTTGGCTATAGTTTAGATCAGATCAAAGATTTTGAAGAAACATTAAAC
>QMRV01000248.1 GCA_003649445.1 Thermoprotei archaeon
CCTCTCCAAATTCTAGGTATTCTATATTTCTGAGCTATTTTCGGGTTAGGTACAAACCTGACTATCATGTCGAGTAGGGATACATGTAGTGGAGCTATTTTCGCAAATTCCTTAACAGCTTCAGGACCTCTCTTATAAGCTTCAACTACATCTGAGAACTTAATGCCTACTTTAGCAGCGTAAGGTACTGTAAAGCCCCATCCATCTTTCGCTGAACCTATAGCTACCATGCCTTTAGCTACGTTCAACTTCCATTTCTCCTTAAACCCTGGTTCCCCATAGGTTTCTATTAACCCGTTAACCTCCTTAATTATCTGAACAATTCTCTCTTGAATTTGCTGAGGTGTTAAGCGTAACTCCTTAATTAACCTGTCAACCTTGTTTATGTAGAGTAATGGTCTAACTCTTTCTTCTAAAGCCTGTCTTAACACGGTTTCTGTTTGTGTCATAACTCCCTCTACAGCGTCAACGACAACTAATGCTCCATCAAGAACTCTTAATGCACGCGTAACTTTGCCCGAGAAGTCAACGTGACCAGGGGTGTCGATTAAGTTAATAACATAGGGTTTTCCTTCGTACTCATGGTAAAGGCTTATGTTAGCTGATTTAACCGTTATACCTCTCCTCTGCTCTACATCTAAGTAGTCTAGAGCAAGTGCTTCACCAGCAACTTTAGGTGAAAGAATACCAGCTGCCATAAGTAAGTGATCCGAAGTCGTTGTTTTGCCGTGGTCTACGTGAGCAATTATACCTATGTTCCTAACCTGCTCTATGTTATTCATTATCTTTAGTATATCTTCAACCATCTTATACTTGACCATGGCTTGTAACCTCTATTTTGGCTATACACCATACTTTTGTTCCTAAGTCATCTAAAGCTAAATTGAGTAGGTATTTATAAAT
Source organism: Thermoprotei archaeon (assembly GCA_003649445.1). The sequence goes on from QMRV01000248.1 coordinate 904, forward strand.
TCTCTGAATATTAGGCAAATAATAGCAGTGAGTTCTTAAAGCATGATTAAGGATGTTTAATTGCACTTACCTAGATTCTTTACAATATCTAAAGCCCTATGTTCATTAGAGAGTAGTTCGCAGTAAAGACCTTTAGGTCTCTTTACCCTATTTTCAACATTTAGAAAACGTGTTGGTGTTACTATGAAATCCACCGGGGCATCATGAATTTCATAGGGTATTAGCTGTCTTAGTACTTGGTAGTCATGAACTAAAGCTATTGTAAATATCTCCCTATCTATTTTATCTGCTTCCAGTAAAATAGCGTATTCTAAATCGCTAAAACCTCCACCTTTTCCTAATCTAATGCCGTTAACTATAGATACTGCGACACAACCCACGACGAACAAGTCTATTCTTGGCAGCTTATAGGGGTTATTAATAATTTTACCGTAGTTAAAGGCTCCCCTTATTGTTGAAGCAAAAGCTATTCTATTTGAGGGTATGTGCCTGGGATTTAGAACTAAAAATCCTCTCCTGAGCTTAGGCGTTGGCATTACAAGAATTTTACCATGCCTTAAAGCTATTTCCCTAAACGATTTCAGTGGAGAATCCGGGTCTACTTTTATCACATTAGCTTTTTCGAAAACTTTAAGTCTAGCAACCTTTGAAGCTGCTAAGTTTGCCCCTATGAAATTAGGTATTCTCCCTATAATAGGCTTAGGTGGTAAAGATACTTTCCGTTCCTCTAAAATTCTCCATATTTTCTCCCTTATATTAGCTTTAATAGCTTTTACATTCTGCGACATAGTTTACCACATACAGCTTAGTAAGCAATATTGCAAGTAAATCACTAATAGTAATGGTATAGAGGAAAATATTAGAAATAATGCATCCAATAGCTTTATTCTTAACTCGTAGAGAAAAGTTCTTCTTCTTACAGCTCCAAAAGCTCTTGATTCTAATGCTTCAGCTACCCTATCAACTCTAAGAAATGATACTATAAAAACTGGGATTAATAATGCAAGAAACTTTCTAACCCTTCCCAGGAAACTACCTTTCTCAAGTTCTAATCCTCGAGCTCTTTGTGCATCATACACTGTTATGAAGTCTTTAGCCACTGTAGGTATGAACCTCACAGATAAAGTGAATGTGAAAGCTATATGGTAAGGTATTCCCAGCTTATATAGTGCTTGAGTTAAATCATCTAACGGTGTTGTTGTGAAAAATAGTGAGAAGCAGTAAATTAGCATAAAGAACCTAAAAATAGCTATAAACGACTGAAAAGCAACACCGAGATCTAGAAGTTTAGGAAAAGCATTTACAATATAGATTACTATGTAGAATAGCATAAGCATTTTCAGCATATTCTTAACGGATCTCCATATTCTACTTATATCAGCTCCTATAAGCGTTAAAGCGACTAAATACACTAAGATAAGTATTTGCAAGTAAACGTTTGTAACGAGGACTATAGTGGCAAGAATAACTATTAAATGTAGTAATTTTATTCTGGGATCTATACGGTATAGTAATTGCTTTCTCTTTCTAAATAGGAAGATTTCATATACTGATGAAATTAAACTTAACATTACATTAGCACCTAAGTATTTCAAGTATTTTCCGAGCTAAATCATCTTCAGTTAGTGGCTTATGTTTAAGTATGTTGTAAGCTTCGGCTTCTTTAACAAGTCTAGGTATTTGAGGCATTATGAGGTTTGCCTTAGTTAATAGTTCCTCGTCATAGAGTATGTCCTTAGGCTTACCTATGGCTAAAATTTCCCCTTTATTCATGACAACTATTTTATCAAACCCTTCAGCAACAAAATCAATATCATGTGTAACTAAGATTATTGTTTTACCCTGTAGCGAGAGGAGTTTAATGTATTCTCTGATTTTCTCCTTTTGAAACCTGTCTTGACCTACAGTAGGCTCGTCAAACACTATTACATCAGGGTCATATGCTAAAACAGTTGCTATAGCTAGTCTTCTCATTTCACCACTACTAAGTGTGAAAGGAGATCTATCGGCGTAATCGTATAGGTCAAAAAGTCTTAACACCTTAGTAACTCTATACCTTATAGCTTCTTCTGAGAAACCAAAATTTTTAAGTGCGAAAGCAACTTCATCCCATACACTTTCTGAGAAAAACTGGTGATATGGGTTCTGGAAAATAACTCCTACTCTGCGGGCTAAGGTTGCAACAGTTGCTTTCCTAGTGTCGGTGCCAAATACTTTAACAGTACCCTTAAACGGTTTAAGAAGGCCATTAAAATGCTTTATCAACGTAGATTTTCCGGCTCCATTAGGTCCTATAATGGCTACCTTTTCTCCTACCTTTATCTCTAAATTAATATTCTTTAGTGCTACTATACCATTCGGATATATGTACCATAAGTTTTCTACTTCAATAGCTTTTACCACGGCTCAGAACCTCTTTAAGCATTATTGCAGCTTCTTCAACACTTATAGGAAAACGTTTGATTTCCACTATGTTGCTTATTTTCTTATATAATCTAACATATCTAGGTATATCTACTCCAGATTCTTCTGCTATATCTAATGGTAAGATATCTTTAGGTTTCCCTTTTGCAACTATTTTTCCATCTTTTAAGA
>QMRV01000249.1 GCA_003649445.1 Thermoprotei archaeon
CGAGTTAAAGGCTTAGACACTATAGTGAGATAGGTAGCAGGACATGTTAAGTGTTGCTCCTCTATCTCTACTCTTATCTCAATATGAGGTGCTCTTCCAGTAGCCCGCTCTAAGTACATGTTATCCCTAGAGTTCAGTACATAGATATCGCAGGGCACATCTTCCAGCTTTTTATCGCCCCCAAGATTTAGGATCAACCTTCATACTTCAAGTCAACCGTAAGCCTAAGTTCCCTGGGATACTTGCACTCCTCTACTCTTAAGTAAAACCCTCTTAGTGTAGGATGCTTGAACGTTAACGATGGAATCGACATTTTCTAATATATGAGGAGCCTAGCACTTAATTAGTTTACCTCAGTCTACCACACATCATAAATATAATCACACTTAGCATAGCTCCTCATGACATCTTTAGATTCATTAGTTGCTCAATGTCTTCCGTAGGGAAGCTGGAGATAGGCGGAATGAGCCCATAGAGACAATAAAGGGGATGCGCACGCTCAAGAACTGGCTACAGAACTACGTCGACGTTGTAGAGAAGCTAGAGGAGGAGTACGGAGAGGCGATACTCAAGCTCGTTGATGAAGGCTTATACATCATGTGTACTGTAAGCCTAAGAAAGCGGGTAAACCTGCTAAGTATTCATTTTGAGAGACCGGCTAGGTAGCCAGCGGAGCAGCTGATACGCCCTCCAACGAGTAAGCTCATTAGCAGGCAAGCCCAGTACGCCATACAGTTAAAGGAGTGTTGAAGAAAGCTCACTACTAAAAAGGCTAGCTATAAGAGAATAACAATTGAGGCTAAAGCCGAGAGGCAGGACACAGGAGGATGAGGCGCTGACAAGGGACTTGAGGATACCGAAGGGCGCCGAGCTAACCATTAGCCGCTGTGGCAATCACGTGAAACAAGGACGTTAATATACTGTGAGAGGCCAGCAAACTTCAACGCCGCTTTAAAACACTTCAATCTATCATCCTTAGGCTTCCGCCTAAGCACGAGCTTACGAACCTCCTCTACAACCTCCTCTATAATGCGTGGCCACTCCCCCACCCACACCTCTAACGTCTTCGTGTAGCCCAGAGCTCTCTCCATTAACCGTCTTAAAACGGGTTGCCTATCACGAAGCACCCGATAGCTCACCCACCTCTGCCACACGTAAGCCACCCCACCATAAACTCGGTAAAACTCCTCCCTACTAATCGAGTCCAGCGGGGGACCCTTAGTAGTTAAGCCCTCCTTACCGACTATCTCCTTAATCTCAGCTGGCTCTAGGAAGTAAGGATCTCTAAATACTATAACGCTCTCGAAGTACACCTTCAAGTACCTCGGTGCCTTACACGCCGAAGAGCGCCTACATCCTACGACACGCGGACAGCTCCTACAATCTACCATCCCCATCTTTTCACCCTCCTCAAAGCCCGTAACCTCGAAGTACCCAACTATTGCGTGGTAACTACGCCCCCTCCTCCGCAACAATGTCTGGAGGAGCACCTTAAAGCCCGTCAGCGGCTCGCACCTAGGCCATATATAAGGCCTACACAGACAGGCGTAATGCACTCCACGGTGGAACTGAGGAGTAGACTTAGGATTATTCAAATCAAAATACCTAGGCAAGATAGCGTACGGCACCTCCCTTAGCAGCTCACTACGATCAGCATACTTAGAACCGCCCATGGACATGTAAGGGTAAAGTATTATCACACCATTGCAGTTACTTGTCAGTTAAATATACCTATCTCATCAATTTTAGAAGTGAAGACTAAGGCGAACCTCTTCACCTTATGCATAGCTACTATCTACGCTCTTACCTTTTCATCGATGGGTCGCACAATTATTCACGGACCTGTATTCTCATCATTGGAGTTTTCACTGGCTGAGTAATTGGCTCCTTAAACATCTTAAATCGCCTTTCTCTACACGAGTAAGCTAGTAACCCGATCTTCTGAGCCCACTTTTTAAACTCCTCATTTAATACTTTGAGGAGTTCAGGAACTTCAGGCACTACAAGCCAGTATCTCGCAGCAAGCCCCGTTGAAACGTAATTGGCAAGCTGGCCCAGTACCTTAAGAACCTTCTCCTCACTCCTGAAATCTTCGACTGTCTTCACCTCATAGGCGTCTACCTCACGAGGATCGCCAGGATCAGCAGCTACAACATCAAAACGCACCGGCACCTCACTTACTCCGCTACCTATTCTAGCTACTCTCCACCCTTTAAATGGCGTGAAGTCCCTTGGCATCCACGACTGAATCCCTTGCTCAGAGCTTATGATGAGCTCATCAGGAGCGAATACGTGGCCGCTTAAAGTCGCATTGACCTCTACTGCCACTAAGCGCCCCTCCCCTCTAAGCCACCTGAATAGCTCATATTGAATCCACAAATGCAGCGAGCCAGCTCCAAGCTCAATCCCCTGACAAGTGGCGTATCCATACGTTATATTTTCGGGAGGAAGAGGCCCAGGCTCGTAGAGACTCTGAGGCGCTTCAACCTCTCCCGTAATCGGATTGACCATCACTAAATTAGGGGCTTCAAGCCCGCTCCTGAGCCATGTAAAGGTGAAACACTCGAGGCCTAGCTCCCTACTGTACTCCTCAGCATGTCTAGCGATGCCTTTTGGATCTTTCCAGAAGTTCTCTATCTCCCATATCTGGCGCATATCTGGAAGCATCAGATCCGGCCTTAGCTTAGCTAAGTATTCTTTCCAGGGGGACTCGGAGTATTCAGGCATTCTCCTCAACTTAACCCTATACACGTGGATTATGGGCTCCATAACTGCGTTGATACCCCTTTTCTCAAGCTCGTAGTAGAGGGCAAACTTGAGGTAGTCCTCGTTAAACGGGAAAAGCTGCTTAGGGAGACACGCCTCTCCTCCTACCTCGCACTCAATTGGAGGTTTAATACATAGAGGAGCTAGAGTCTCACGCCTTAGCCTAGGTCTCCTCTCCACATATGATACTTCAAACAGCTTGCCACTAGATCCCGGCCCTCTCCTAAGTCCCGGGCAGTTATGCTTCTCAGGGAGGTGGCAATAAACACAGAACACCCCGCCGCAATACTTGCAACGGTATGGAAGCCCTTCAATCTCTCTCCCACAATTCTGACAGCGCACATACATTACAGCGGGAGAAGCCGCATAACAGTTACGCTTGTTATAACACACGCATCCTAAGAGGCAAGCTCTTGTGAAGCTTCCTAGCTTATATATTTTTCGTTATCGTTAAACATCCTAGGATTCTAGACTCATGGTTCGCCTGAGTTGCGGATTTCCTCAGCAAAGACGAATGACACCCGTAGCTGTTAATAGCCGCTATACACCTCTCTGCACGTGGCCCCCCTATTCAGGGTGGTTGATAGCGGGGTGGAGGTATCCCGGGGCCTCCAGCTCTATTGCCTGGACGGCACCTGGACTTACCCGCACGTCCCAGACGTGCCCGTGCTCCTCGTCTCGCCCGAGACCATGGATGAGGCATGCCCGCCTGAGAGGAGGACGTGTATTAA
>QMRV01000250.1 GCA_003649445.1 Thermoprotei archaeon
CCTTTCAATCACTGCATGTGCTCCAATAATTGAACTAACTATTCTAGCATTAACATCCTTAATAGTGACATTATCCATTATAACAGAATCCTCCAGCTCAACGTTCCTGATATAGCAGTTATCGCCTACACTAGTATAGGGTCCAATATAAGTCTCCGAATCAATCACAGTATTCTTACCAATATACGTAGGTCCCCTGACAACAACATCGTCTTTTATTACAGCACCTTCATCAATATAGACCCTCCCCTCAATAACAGCATTTTCGCTAACCTTACCTTTAATAACCTTAGATATCCTACCATCTAAAAGTATTCTATTCGCCTCAAGAATATCCTCGGGCGTACCAGTGTCCTTCCACCACCCAGTAATAAAATCGTAGTCAACTCTGAGACCCCAGTCAATAAGCCTCTGAATAGCATCCGTTATCTCAAGCTCCTTTCTCCAACTAGGCTTAATAGACTCAACAGCCTTAAAGATATAAGGCGGCCTAAAGAAATAAACCCCGACTAAAGCATAAGGGCTCGGAGGAACCTTAGGCTTCTCAACAAGCCCTATCAGTCTACCTTCTTTATCAAACTTCGCTACACCAAAACGCTGAGGATTAGGAACCTTAGCCAAAAGAATCTGAGCCGCAGCATCAGAGTCCTCGAATCTCTCAACAAATCTCTTAATTCCCTCAAAAATAATATTGTCGCCTAAATAAACAACAAAGGGCTCATCTTCAACAAATTCTCTAGCACAGTAAACAGCGTGAGCCAGCCCATGAGGATACCCTTGATAAATATACGTAATATTCAATCCCAGCCACCCACCATCACCATAATATTCCACGACTCTTAGTGGAGCAATATCTCCGAGAATAATAGCTACATCCCTAACACCACTATTCCTAAGGTCTTCAAGACACCACTGGCTAACAGGCTTGCCAGCCACTTTAATTAACTGCTTAGGACCAGTGTGTGTTAATGGACGAAGCCTAGTACCATGACCCCCATGAAGCAACACACCCCTCACATTATCACCTCTTCAACATAGCCTCGTACTCCTCCTTCAAAACAGAAAATGCTCTAGCATTAGAATAGAAGTCTACAAGCATTCTACCTCTAGTATACTCGTAAGAAAGACTAGAATCCCTGGGCCTTTTAGCAAACCACTTAAAATCACTCATACGAGCCTCACCTATAAGCGACTTATCAAAACCCAGAGTCTCGGCGAGCCTAATAGCAAACTCGTAGCGGCTCATACGTTCACCAACAATATGGAAGACCCCAGTTTTAGCGTATTCCCCTATTTCAAGAAGAGCCTCAGCCAGCAACTTACTATTACTTGGAGAAGTATACTGGTCTACGAGTGCTTTAACAGGCTCGCCTTTACTAAGCTTCTCTATAAGGAATTTAGCGAAATTCTTCCTACCGGGACCGAGACCATAAATACTACTAGCCCTCACAACAGCCCAGCGACTACACCTAGACATTACTGCAACCTCCCCCATGAGCTTTGTTAAGCCGTAGTAATTTACCGGACAAGGAGGCTCGTCTTCACGATACATTCCCCGCTCACCGTCAAAAACATAGTCAGTCGACAAGTAGACAACGAAAGCGTTGACAAGCTCACTGGCTTCCGCCAACGCCACAGTAGCCTCAACATTAATCTTCCAAGCCTTACGGCGGTCTCTCTCACAGCCATCAACATCACCGTAAGCAGCAATATGGTAAACAATCTCAGGTCTCTCCTTAACAATTAAGTCTTTAAGACGCATAGTATCAGTAATATCCAGCCGAATCTTCCTAAGCGCTCTATGCTCACAGGGAATTTCGTGAGTAAAGTGAAGCGCTACGACTTCATGTCCTCGGCTAAGCGCCTCAACCACACACTTATAGCCAGGCAAGCTACTAGCACCAGTAACAAGAATCTTCATAAAAACACCTACTTATGCGGCGGATAAAACCAGTCCCAAGGCTTACCACACCTAGGGTCATCTCTCCTACCGTTAATACATATAGGCACAATAGATGGATCATTCCAAGGTCTCCTAAGTTCATCTGGATGCTTGTAGTCGTACAAGCGGTTAACAAAGTACACTAAGTATGCAGGCTCATTGCCTACAGCTTTAAAGCCATGCCAGTAGTGCCCAGGAACTCTAAGAATCTGCATCCTCTTATCACAGAGAACGACTTCAACCAAGTGTCCTCTAGTAGGAGAACCCTCCCTGTCATCATAAGCACACACTTTAATAGCACCTCTGACAACAACAAAGTAGTCCACTTGACCCCTCTCATGCTTATGCCAAGCTCTAACAATACCCGGATAAGTAATCGATAAATTCGCCTGAACAATAACATCCTCCTCTAATAGCTCCTTCCAATCACTCCTCATAATCTCAGTGAAAATACCGCGCTCATCAGGAAAACGCATCAAATCCACTAACTTCACTCCAGGCAGCGCCAACTCTTTAATCTCCCCGAAGAGAGGCATGAAAAAATACTGTAGAGAAAAAATATTAACTTTACTCCTAGAGAACAGTATCCCTCAGAACAACCTGCTTCATTAAATCATACATTTCAAGCAAATGCTTATACCACTTAACAGTATACGTCTTCAAATCATCCTTTATTCTACCCTCCTCAAGCGCCCTATAAATCTCCCTAGCACCATCAACAGGAGTATACTTAGCAGTAAACCCCAAAGTCTCCTTAATCTTAGTGAAGTCAACTCTATAAGACCGCCTATCAGGGTCACCGTACCACTCAATCTCATAAGGCTTACCGATCGCGTCGCCAATAAGCCTAGCCAACTGATAAATCTGATAATTCTGCTCATTACTCCCAACATTAAACACCTGGCCATTAACTTTCTCCGGCTCAGCCTCCAAAACCATCATAACAGCCCTAGCAATATCCCTCACATGCACCACAGGACGCCACTGAGTACCATCCCTCATAACCCTAATCTTACCATACTTATAGAGAGCCAAAGTCATACCATTAACAACCAAATCAAACCTCATACGATAAGACAACCCATAAGCAGTAGCAAAGCGCAGCACAGTAACAGTAAAGTCTTTGCTAGCCATAGGCAAAATATCCTTCTCAGCCAAAACAGCAGACTTCGCATAAGTAGTAAGCGGATTCAATGGAGAATCCTCCCTAAGAACACCCGGCTGAAAACCATAAACACTACAAGTCGAAGCAAACACATAGCGCTCCACACCATACTCACGACTAAGCCTAGCAACACGAACCCTACCCAAATAATTAATATCATAAGTCTTAGCAGGATTCAGCTCACCACTAGGATCATTACTCAAAGCCGCTAAATCAACAACAGCATCAACTTCGCTTAGAATACTTGGATCAAACCAACGAATATCATCCTTAACAAGCTTAAACCCAGACTCACCCAACAAATCCTTAACAGAATCAACCCCAAAGAAAAGCCTATCAAGACATACTACTTCGTAGCCTTTAGCAAGCATCTCACGAACCATCAC
>QMRV01000251.1 GCA_003649445.1 Thermoprotei archaeon
GCTAAAAAATGGTATGTTGGTGGAAACACGAACCTAGGTACTTCAACCATATTTTCTATTGAAGTACCTGCACTTGTTTGCGCTAAATCTCTTTCTGAAACCTATGATCCTAAGGAAGTTTCCTCATGGGCTATACGGATAGCTGAAAAGACCACTGTTGAAGATGCTATATTCTTTTACAAGGCAATCAGAATGGCTAACCCATCATATCTAGGTAGAGTTACTGAAGCACCAATACCGGATGTTTTTGACCCACTTTTTGAAGAGAAGTTGAAGGAGAGTGAGAAGACACTATGGGATGTTTGGAAACATTCTTCCTCATGGGATATTGTTTCTGAAAACTGTATTTCCGGTCTTAAAATAGTTGTTGAAGGTTTTCACGCTATAGACAAGTACCTATCTATACTTAGAAACTGGAACTTAGCTATAATATCAGCATACTTAGAATTGCTTTCTAAATATAGGGATTCCTTAATTCTCAGAAAACATGGAAGAGAAGTGCAGGAGGAAGTTAGTGAAGAAGCTAAAGAAGTTCTAAATACTCTAATCAGCGACATTAAGGAGGGATTAGTGTTACTAAAGCGATTTGATGAGAAACTATATAGAAGAAAAATAAATCCAGGAAGTATTGCTGATATAATTGCTGGCTCTATCATGTTAGCCTTATTAAACAATTTAAGACCTTAGGGTGTTTAAAATGAACCACATTAGGGCATTAACATGCTTCTTAAACCCTAAAAAATGGGGTATCAATGAACTTAGAAATTACTTAGAGGAAAGGTTTTCAAGACTTAAGGAGACCTTAGATTTATTCTTGGAAAAACATAGTATAAGACTATGGACTTTTAGAATAGCTCTGCCCTACACTCCGCATGATGTAAACCTTGAAGATATTGCTAAACTTGTCGAAGAACTTGCTGAAATATACAATATAGATTTTATTTCGGCTATACACTTAGGAGAAAAAGACCATAGAATAACTGATCTAGCTGATATTTTAGAGAGTTACGAAAGAGTATTTGCTAGTATAAAAGTGGATACTGCTAGTGAAGTGCTTAAAGTTTCTAAAATATATAATAGCATTGAGGGATTTGCGGGTGCGAAAATAGCCATACATGTAGGACCAGAACTTATTACGCCATATTTTCCCTTAGCCAAAAACGTGTTAGCTACTGAAGGATTATCCTTGACTTCTTTTGTAATTAACGAACTTAAAAACGCTATTAAGAAAAGATCGAGATCAGAATTGGTTGAAGTATTTAAGGAAGCTGAGAGTTTTGGTATTGAGTTTTCTAAAGAGGCTAATATAAGCTATTTCGGTGTAGATACATCACCAAGCCCGTGGATGGACCTAAGTGTTGCAGAGGTAATAGAGCTAGCTTCCGGTAGCTGTTTTGGAGAATACGGTACACACTGGGGTATAAGTAGAATCATGAATTTAATCAAAGAGACCGTAGCTAAAGTTAATATTAGGACTACAGGTTTTAATGAAATAATGTTACCTTTAGCTGAAGATAACCTGTTAAAAGTTAGGGCTATTGAGGGAAAGTATGGGATAAAGGATCTTTTATCTTATATCTCAGTTTGTGTTTCCGGCTTGGATATGGTGCCTGTAGCTAAACCTCTAAACTATGAGGTCATTGCCAAGTTAATATTGGATTTGAAGTCGCTGGCTGAAACTAAAGGTAGAAGTCTAGGTTTAAGGCTTATACCTATTTCAGCAGATCCTGGCTCGATAGTTGAGCTTAAAATGTTTGGTAAAGTTCCAGTATTGAAGCTGTAGTTACTTTATAAGGAAAGCTTATGTACATGTATATGTTTGAAATTTATGTTAGGTCAATAGGTGATTTTTATGAACCAAGTAAAGATAATTAATGTTTACAGGAAGTATGGATTGAAAATTGTTAAAGGGTATATGCAGTATGTTTGGGATGATAAGGGTAATAAGTATCTGGATTGCCATACAAATTATGGTGTTGCCTTCCTGGGGCATTGCAATCCTAAGATTGTAAAACCTATAGTTGGACAATTAAATAAGTTAATGATGATACCGTATTCTATAGACAATGATGCTAGAGATAAAGTACTTAAGGATCTAAGCAAAATCTTGCCTAAGAAACTTAGTTACGTGTTCTTCCAAAGTACTGGAACAGAGGCTGTTGAAGCTGCTTTGAAATTCTCTAGAAAAGCAACTAAGAAGAAGAAAATAATTGCTTTTGAGAACGCATTTCACGGCAGAACAATGGGTTCCCTATCGGTAACATGGAAACCCAAATACAGAGAGCCTTATCAACCGCTAATTCCAGGGGTGGTTTTTGTCAGGTTCAATGATGTTGAAGACGTAGACAAGGTAGTTGATGAGGAAACAGCAGCTGTAATTGTTGAACCTATACAAGGTGAAGGTGGTATAAATGTTGCTACAAGAGAATTTCTTAAGGCATTAAGGGAAAGAACGCTGGAGACGGGCACGCTATTAATATTTGACGAAGTTCAGTGCGGTTTCGGAAGAACCGGAAGAATATGGGCATTCCAGCATTATAACGTTGAACCAGATATCCTAGTAGCAGGTAAAGCGGTTGGAGGAGGATATCCTGTAAGCTTTGTAGTTACCTGTAGTGAAGTAGCAGAGTCTCTTGAAATAGGAGATCATGGAACAACATATGGGGGAAACCCCGTAGCCTGCGTTGCCGTTTCTGCAGCAATTAACGTGTTATTAAGCGAAAATGTGCCAGAACAAGCTGCTACCAAAGGAGACTTACTTAGTAAAAAACTTATTGAACTTATTGAAGATATGAAATTGAACTTTAAGGTTAAAGGACTAGGACTCATGTTAGGCGTTGATTTCGGAAGAAACCCCGAGGAAGAAGCGATCAGGCTTAAAAACTATGGTGTATTAGCTGTTAGAGCTGGTGAAACCGTTTTAAGATACTTACCACCCTACATGATAAGTAAAGAAGACGTAGAACACATAGTTAATGCTTTAGAGAAATTACTAGTTGAGAAAGTTTAATTATCTTTATCCCACGTATCTCTAGATTGATAAAGAGGTAAAAGACCGTGAAGTACATGGTGTCAAAAAAGTTATTTACACAACTAACGGTATTTACGCTAATACTGTTTATAGTGTTCATGGAACCTCTATGTGCTCAGACATATGTAGTAACAGAAACTATTGACGTAAGCTATGATGGCACAGTACATGTTAAGATAGAAATAGTAATTACGGAGCCAGGCGTATTTACGATTAATATAACGTTACATGAGGCTCCAGAAGGGTTATTAGTTTACGATGAAAATGGCATGCCCTTGAATTATGAAATATCAGAGAATAAAATAAGCATATTTGTAGTTAACAATACTAAGGCCTATGTAGAATATTTAACCAGAGCTTTAACAAAGAAAGAAGGTCCAATTTGGACTATCAGCCTTACTTTTAATGACGGGCCTGTTAACATATTATTTCCGAAAGGAACCTCAATACTAGATATTA
>QMRV01000252.1 GCA_003649445.1 Thermoprotei archaeon
AACATTGATGGCATCAGAATCAAGAATAACAGGTCTAAAATAAGCTTCAGTAACCTCAACAATATGGAGCTTGGTTTCTTCTCTGTTTAAAGATTCCTCAACAAGTTTTCTAACACGGAAATTGATAGAATAGTAAAGCAATCCAATAAAAGCCAGTATAAAAAATAGAGAAACTAGAATGATAGCAACTCCAATGATTCCTCTTTGAAACTTTTTTGCAATCATACTAACTGCCAAAATATTTTCTATAAATTAGATCAACAATTAATTTTAAGGGATTATATGTGAAACTAATCCATTCACTATCATCAGTAACGCATTCACTAGAGCAGTACGTGACAGCAGTTTTAATCCAAAGACTTTCGCCAAATTCAACATTAAGCAAATCTTCTACTGGAACGTATATAGCAAACTGATCTATAGAGGGTATTGGGTCTTTTATATAGTATGTTCTATAGAAAGCGGTCGCATTTATTATATTGCCGTTAACGTAAAGAGTTGCATTAATGTTTTTACCTGTTTTGTCCACGAAAAACTTTGCTATTAAGTCTGATTCACTAACATCGCTAACTTTTACTTTAGAAACATATATTGTTCCGTTATAAAGACCTGTTTCCTCGGGATTATTAAATTCTACGCCAATAACTATATGGTCATAACCATTATTTATTAGCGTGTACTTTAACGGTCCATTATCATCACTATCATCGTATTTTAAAACATAGCTATAGCCGAGTGCATAGATTAAATGTTCACCTCTTATATGGAATGTGTAACAGTATGTATTATAACATCCGATATCAGATTGAACGTAATCATATGATGTGGTGGTGTTAATTACCATTAATAGGTAATCGCCCACATCATACCGTTCAATTGTAAGATCAATATTAGGATCCTCTATTTTAAGATCAGCTCTAAATGCAAGAGGCATATAGCCTGAACCTGTAGATTCAGGAGTAGGTACTAAAGTTCCATTGATGAATACGAGAGTATTGTTAACTATTTTTCTTATTAAACCATGAGCAAATGTTTCACTACCTGTTGCTGCTAATAATCCTCCTGGTGCTTGCTCTTCTTCCAGAAGCATGTTTAGCGCTGCTCCCGCTATAATTACAAGAGCAGGTGCTGTCTCACTACAGTACGGTGGTTGAATTATTGTGCCTCTTGACGTTACTAGTTTTAGTATTTTTATTCTGCTTGGGTCTAGGCTTATTCCCAGATCATCAGCTATTGATATTTTATTTATTCCCGGAGCTATTATTTTTCCTGGTTGAAAACATTTTATCTCCTCGTTCTCACCATCTGAAGCATAGGCTAAGACTATTGTTACATTCTCTCCTAGAGTATTGTTTATGCTTATTATTCCAGCTGATGGATCATAGCATGATGCTAATCCTTTTTCTTCTGCCTCTTTCTGTTCTTCAAGCATTGTTGCGTATTCCTTTATATGATAGCTTTTTGTTATGTGTTGCTGATACTGCATCATTACTGGGAGAGCTATTACTAAAAGAGCTATTGCTGCAATTAACCCTGCAACTAAGCCTGCTAAACCTCTTCTCAATTTAACATTGTTTGACCCCATTTTGACCGACCTTAAGTTTGGAATTAGGCGTATTTAAGTATTATAGTTTTTATGTTGTTATTTGTGTAGCATATAGTTTACACAGGTATAGTTTGTTCTGTATTGGTACTAAAGACCATATTTCTACACTGTAAGTTACCCCAGTACTCAGAGTTACCGGTATTTCTACTCTATAGTACCCGACAGTATTGTATGGCTTCAAACTATAGGCTCTCATAACTTCCCTTTTATCTTCGGGAATTTGAGTATAGTCTCTTATGTCTAAATTTTCTAGGTACTCTGGAAACCCACCTACTTTAAACTCAACCATTTCGGGAAATACGTTGTCTGTGTCGTTTACGTATACTGTGTAGGGGTTAAACCATATTCCTCCAGGAGTGAAAATGTCTTCGTAGTTAGCTGATCTTATTTCAGGTATCCTTATAGGTCCTAGGAAAACTCTATCATGCCCCATGTTTATAAGGTATATGATTACCTTATTTCCGTCCGCATCGTATATTGCATGCACGATTACTAAGTTTTCTTTAGCAGCCTTTTCCGATCTTATGAGGTCTATTTGGCTTTGCCTAATAACCATTGATGAGTGACCTGAAATCCACATTAAAACAATTACTCCTACGGCTATTATTGTTGCAGCTAAGATTACTGCGCTTAGAACTGGTGATATGGGTTTTCTAAGGTTATTCATTGCTTATCCACATATTATAGTAGGTTTTGCGTGTATTTTGAATATTCCTATATTTTAATTTTCTAGTCAAATCTTGCCCTGCTTTTCTCCGAGGTAACGTTTTCCTAGCTTATATGCTTTCTCTGCTGCTTTTTCTGGGTCTTTTTCGAAAACTATTTTAGTTGTTTTTCTCGAGTCTATGTAGCCTTCCTTATCGACTAGTAGTTGGAGTTTATCTGTTAAGTATCCTGTGTCGGTTATTACGATTACAGGTTTTGCGTTAAGATATGCTATTAGCACCTCTATTAGTGTTCCGGCTTCACCGCCTAAACATACAAGTACGTCGCTGCTTCTAACCATTGGTACGCTTCTTGCTTGAAAACTTGAACTGGAAAATATTTCTATAGTATTGTACGGGTGCCATCTTGGATGACCTACAGTAACATGTTCCATTTCTAACGGTACAAAACCAACCACTATTCCTCCGTTTCTGCTGAATTCTCTAGAAGCGATAGTCATTAATCCTCCACCACCACCAGTAAGTAGGACAACTTCGTTTCTGTATTTTGCAAGTTTTCTTGCAAACTTAATAGTTTTCTCTACTGCTTTAGGTAATGGTTTAGGATTACTTGAAGCTGCAATACCTACTTGAATTAGCTTATGAACCAACCTATCACACCTAAAGCCTATAGCATACTTTTCGAACCTATGACGTTTACGTAGAACTTCCTATTAACGATTACTTAACTAAAGCATAGCCACTTAGCTATATATAGTATAGGTATTGTGTCTAGTAAGAATATGGAAGAGAAAATAAGGAAAATTATTGAGAACTGGGTAAGACTTGAAAAGAAGCTAAGGAACTCCGTAGGTCTATGGCTGACTGGGTTTTTATTAATAGTCGGCCTCCTAGAATTAGAGAAGCATTAAAATACTACATAGAAATAGGAGACATTAGAAGGTCATGTGCCTTAGCTGGTAAAAGTATTGAGGAGTTTAGGGAGTTATTGAGAAAAGCAAGGATACCTGTTGTCGTCTAAATAGCTAGCAATTGAATTAGTGTTTTGCTTTCAAAATGTATCCGCAAATTCTACACATGTAAGTTTTATTTATTAGTTGAAGAGGATTACCACATATCGGGCAGACTTTGTAATATACGTTGAAGTTTGACATTAAAGTACCTCCAGTAATATATTTTACTCTGAGTAATATATTTAGTTTTTGGGTTTTTCG
>QMRV01000253.1 GCA_003649445.1 Thermoprotei archaeon
CCATAAAACATTAAAATATTTAAATAAAAAAGGAAACTAGTAATATTTTATAACAGTTCTTCGAGTATTACGAAAACTAGTTTCCTTGCCTCGCTTTCGCTCAGCCAGAGCGCTGTATCTTTGACCTGTATTTTGAGTCTTTTGCCGTACTTAGTGTTAAACCACTTCGCCGAAAACGAGTTCTTGCTTCTCCCGTTTTTCTTCGAAAGCTTCCGCCCGCTGTCACCTGTGTTGTTTTTTCTTACCGGTATGTTCAGTTCATCGTATACTTGTTTCCACCCGTCTTCTTCCCCGGCCGCGCCCTTCTGGGTCATGAGTAGTAGAGCAGACGCTTATAAGGCAGTAGCTAAAGACAGATATTTGGTCGCGGGTATAGGTCTTAATGCATCCTGCAGTTAGTCTGCTAAAGTATTTTCTGAATAAAAGGAAGGTTGTAGTCGAGGACTATGGTTGCTGTGGTTTTCTCATAAAGAAGATTGATGACTATGAAATTCCAGTTAATTTTACTGTAATCGCAGAAATAGCTGAACTAAATACTAGTGCCTTAATAGACTTTAAGGTAGTAACCGACTGCACTTCCTGCGAAAAAGTCTTCGAGGTAGTCGGGAAAGTAGCGGAGCTAGCCAGAAAAATAGACGAAGACTTCAAGAAGCTTTTCCTCAAAAAGAGGAAAATAGACCTATCTTTCTCCTACACTCCTCCTTTAGCTCTCACTATTCAAGTAAAAAGCGAGAAAGAGGCAAAAGAAACAGGTGCCTGTACGAAATACTCAGACTATATTTTAAGAACAGTAGTAGCCGTAGGAGCCTTTACTCGAATAATACTGCAGAAACCTTCTATCATTAGGTTAAGGCGCTAAGATTTAGCTACTAGTGAGGCTATTTCGCTGTTTTTTACTTCTGGTGGCTCGAATAGGTCGCATTTGACTAGTATCGGCTCTACTTGGAAGAACTCGGACGCGCGCTTGTTTACGTATATGCAGTGGCCTGTGGGGAGCCTCGTCACGAACCTGGCGTACTCGTTGTGGAACCTCTCGGGGTCTTTCCCCATGAGCTGCGCCGCGATATACACGTCCTCCATGTTTTCTTCGCGTCCCTTCACTAGGTTCAGCTGGAATATCCAGACGTGCCTCACGTTGCCCAGTATCATTTTGTGGAGGCACGCCGGCTTCTGGGTTATAGCAAGCACGTAAACGTTATACCTCCTCCCGAGCTGGGCTATGTCCGCCCAGACGTCCTGCCTCAGCCCCAGCTCCCTCGTGACGAATTTCCCAGAGACATCGGGTATCGACTGGGGGGCCTCCTCCATTACGAGGACTACCGGCCAGGGGTACGGGCTTGTGTAGGCCGCGTGGAGGTATACTGCGAAGGCTATCAGGCTGAGGAGGAAGGGCTTATCCGTGCTGTCCATGACCTTGGCCTCCAGATCCGTGTAGACGTTCCTGTAGACTAGGTCCACTACGTCTAAGTCGGATTCCCTGCCGAACATCCTGTAGAGCTCTCCCTCGAAGCCCTCTTCTTCGTCTAGGCAGTAGGACTTGAGCCTAGCCAATATCTTGTCGTAGACATCGATCTCTGTGAAGCTGACTTTCTTTTTCTCGAGGGAAGCCCTCGCCGCCTTAACTGAGTGGTACAGGTCGTTGAGCGTAGGCCACCTGCCCTCCTCTACGGCCTCCCTGTAGAGCTTAGTCAAGTGCACCCTCAAGACTTGGTACGTCCGCGGGCCCAGCGAGTAGGCTACGACGAACCACGTCAAGACCGTCCGGAGCCACGCCCGCCACGGGACTCCCTCAGGCGGCCTGAGAGGATTCCAGTGCAGCTCCGGCAGCTTGCCCTCTGTGTCGTAGAGGGCGTAGAAGGCTTTAGGCCCCTTGACTGTCCTGAGAAGCCTCCTCCACTCGTCTTTCACGTCGACTACGACTACGTGCGCGCCGAGCTCTACGAGCTGGTTCACGATATTCGTGACGAGCACAGTTTTCCCAGTGCTTGAGACCCCGACTATTATCCCGTGGAAGAGGTCTTTCAGGTCGAAGCCGGCCCTAGCCTCGGGCTCCAGTGTCTCGTGGCTCAGAGCGTACCCGAACTCGATGTCCCAAGAAGACTTCGCCGGGAGACTGAACTCAGGTATATTTTCTGCGACGACCTCGATTCCCTTGACTTCAACTCTAGGCGGGTGGGTCAAGCCAGCAAGCTCTGTTGTCGTATAAACATTTACTACTTTATAGACCCTGACCGGGTGCCTGCTCCCCTTCCTGAAGTCGAAGCTTAAGGTCTTCGCGGCAAGCAGCAGATACTCGTCTCCGTCTACGATGTAGAGGGGCTCCGGGCAAGGCTTAGTCGGCGTAAAAGACGACAAAATAAGGGCTTTAGCAGCCTCGACAGTATCCCTCTTCCCTAAGATAACTGCCTGCACAAAGAAGCCCCCCGAGGAAATTGCCTCTAATAGGCGCTGCTTCTCTACTGAGAGGAGCTCGTAGACTGTCCGCTTAGCCTCGTCTATTCTCCTAGTGCTGTAGCCAAGCGAGACTCCCGGCATAATGCCCATGCCCCATATTCCTCCTTCGCTGACGGAGTACTGCTGTGCTTGGGACGACGCTAGGGTTTCGCCGGTGGCCTCTGCTAAGGCTTCTCTTGTTCCCCGGACTAGTCCCTTCTGAACACTTGTAGTCCTTGTTTCTCCCAGTGACTGGGACTTGGATACTGTGTGGCTCCAGCTCTTCGTGAACCCCTTCGTGTGGGCTATGCCTTCACCTACAGACTCGCTCTGGGTTACGGCGTGGCTCCGGGTAGTGGAGCGGCTGACCGTCTCCGCTGAGGAAACGGTAGTCGAGGAGCTCCTAGTGGTAGAGGAGAAGCTCGAGGAGGATGTTATAGTATATGCTGGAGTCACGGTAACCGACCTGCCGGGCCCCAGGGGCTTGCTCAAAGACTCGGTTACGGTCTTGGATACCTGTGCTTCGTGGAGGGGCTGTCCCTTGGAGTCTACTGGTTGCACTGTCTTAACCTCCTGTCCCTTAGAGGACTCTGATGTCCAGACGAAGTCTTTTTGCACGCCGCCGGCTACAGGCAGCTGCGTGCCCGCGCTCACTCCAAGGAAGCCTACTGAGAAGCCCGGGTTGCTCATATATCCTCCGATGACCCTGCCGTCTGTCTTCGAAGAGAAGCCCCTTGAAGAAGCTTCTCGAGTCTCTTCAACGCTGTAGGGCAGCATATATTCCTTAGACTCGCTCACAGTCTTCGTCTCAGGCGGATAGACCTTGCTCTCCACAGTTATGCTGGGAACCCGGCTCACTCCGCTCGAAGACCCCGTCGTCGAAGAAACGCTTGTACTATGGGCGATACTTCGAGTATGAGCAATTCCACGGGTCTCGGCGAAGCCCTCTGTCACCGCAGTGCCCCTCGTAACGGTCTTGGAGACCGTTGTGGATCTCGACTCGGCGAAGCCGTGTGTCTCGCTGTAGCCCTCGGTCACCACCC
>QMRV01000254.1 GCA_003649445.1 Thermoprotei archaeon
GCAGGGTTAAGCGCCTGAAGTGGCATATTGACTACGTGCTTGAAGTGGGGCGTGTTATATGTGTTGCTTATACAGTTTCTGATGTTAAGTTGGAGTGCGAAATAGCTTCACTTATAGCAGAGAAGTACTCTATTGTAGTAGAGAAGCTTGGTTCAACTGATTGTCGCTGTAAATCTCATTTCTTTTTCTTGGGCAAGGATCTTGATTCAGTTGAGGTCTTTTTAGATTTTTTAAAGGAAATTGAGTCTAGGCTCGGCGTTTCTTTTTCTGTTGTTTGGTGCTAGGCTTCTTTTTGGCTGCCAGTAATATGCATCTTCCTCTTACTCCAAGAAGCCTAGCATCTACTTTTTGCGCTAGTTCTTCAGCGAATTTAAATCTATCGAAATTAGGTGCGCTTTCGGCGTAGTTTTTTAGTACTTTTACTTTGATTACTTTTCTTGCTTTTAGCTGTGTTTTTATTTCATTTATTACGCTTTCACAGAGTCCTCTTTTGCCTATTCTAACTGTTGCTTTTAGTTCTGCCCATAGTTTTGATGCTCTTGGCACTTGATGTTTTGGTTTCCGGCTGTAATAAGCTTATCTATTTAATAGAATCTTATGCTGTGTAGGCTCGGTTCTCCATGTGCTATGAAGTATTTTACCTGCTTAACTACTTCCTTTACTCTAGTGTTTAAGGGTTTTCCGTATCCTATTCCATTGCATATTTTTTCTGCAGCAGGATTTAGTCTCAGTTCAATAGTATTGGGCTTTTTTACAAGCTGTATTGGGAATAGTGAACAGTTCCAGGGATACCATTTGTGTCGGAGAAGAAGTCCGCACCGGTTTCCTTTTAGGAAGACGCATCCATGGCTATTAGTGTTCATGTAGAAGCATCCTTCTTCTATATGGTAGAAGTTTCTGTAGCCTATTTTTTCTAGGTACTGTACTTCGTTGCTGTATAGTTCTAGCTTCCACTTAGTGTAAAGGAAAGCTTTACAGCAGTTTCCACATTTAACGCAGCGGAATTTTATTTTTCTCAGTTTATCTGATATTATTATTTTCATTGATGGCTAGTAGTCTCTCAGCGAGTATAAAAGCATTTCTGCTATGTTACGTGAAATCTAGCAGACTTTTGCCCTTCTTGAGGCGCTTAAGGTGTTTTTCTACTCTCTCTTTATTAAATCCTCTCTCTACGAGGAACTCTACTACTCCTTTTTCATCAACAGATCTCCACTCGAAGTCGTATACCTTTTTGACAGGAGGATTTAAGTAAAATTTCTTTATTTCGAACAGAGCTGGGTCAAGTTTCCATCCATAAGCTTTGTATGCCTTTTCTATATTGCCGTATGTTTTGATTATTTTTACTGCTTTGACTATTCCTACTCCTTTTACTCCTTTGTTGTAGTCTGTTCCTACAAGGAGAGCTATATCTATTAGCTGCTCTAATGTGAGTCTATGTTTTTTCAGTACTTCATCTAAGTTGACTAACTCGGGTTCTAGTTCTTCTACTAGTCCTCTTTTAGGATAGTATTTTCTGCTAGCTACTGCGAAGTTTAGTACTAGTCTTGGTGCTCCAAAGAGAAGTGAATCGTAGTCTTGGCTTGCTACGCTGTAAGCTACTCCTTCCTTGACCATCCACGCTGCCTGCGCTTCTGCTTCGCTTGGAGCATCTATGTAGGGTACTCCCATTAAGTCAAGTAGCTTTTTAGCTTCCTTTACTATTCTTGGAGTTACTTTAGCAGTCATGACAGATCGTCTGAAAGCGAGTGCTATGTCTCCTGCTTTTAAGGCTTCTCTGTATTTTTGCTCGAATTCTACTTTAATTCTTTTTCTTTCCTCTATAGCTTTCTTCTTGAATACTGGAGGCTCACCGTCGAAGACAAATACGGGTTTTATTTTGAGCTCTAGAAAGTTTACTAGTCTATAGAATAGTCCTACTAAGTGACTGGTGACGTATCCATCAGGCCCTGTTAGTGGTCTGCCGTCAGGGAGCCTTATTATTGAGAGAAATTGGTAGAGGGTATTGAATGCGTCTACTGCTACTATTTTTCCGGAGAAAAAGGATAGAGGTACTCTATGTCTTACTAAAAGGTCTCCTATCTTAGAGCCTACGTTTTGTCACCTTAAAGAAAAATATTAATTTGAGTAAAAATATCTAGTGAGCAAGTTTAATACCATCCTCTTAGCTTCATTGCAACAGCTACTCGGCGAACAGCTAGGGCCATGGCAGCGTCTCTTAAGACTACCTTTTTGTCTAGTCTTGTCCACTCGTCTACTACTCTCTTGAAGGCATCTACCATCTGTCTTTCTAATTTTTCTTTAACGTGGTCTTCGCTCCACTGAGTCCATGTCCAGTTCTGTACCTGTTCGAAGAAGGAAACTATAACTCCCCCAGCATTAGCCAGAAAATCTGGTATAACTAGAGCATTTTTCTCCTTGAATAAGTATTCCTCTGCTTCGGGTGTTGTTGGACCGTTTGCTCCCTCTACTATGAGCTTTGCTTTAATATTCTTCATGTTCTTTGACGTTATTACGTTTTCTAGCGCTGCTGGTACCAGTATATCTACGTCTAGTTCAAGTAGCTCTTCATTAGTTATTGTCTTCGCGTCTTTATAGCCTACTACGCTTCTCGTCTTCTTCTTGTGCTCGAGTACTTTCTTGGGGTCAAGTCCATCTTTATTATATATTCCTCCTTTGGAGTCGCTTACAGCTACTATTTTGAAGCCCATTTCGTGAAGGAATATTGCTGTGTAGGAGCCTACGTTGCCGTAGCCCTGTATAGCTACAGTTAGTTCTTCTGGCGATTTTCCTTTAAGAAATTCTTTTACGGCTTCTCTTGTTATTACAGCTACTCCATATCCCGTCGAATATACTCTTCCAAGAGACCCTCCGAGTTCAATTGGTTTACTTGTGACTACACCTTTTCTTGAAGCACCAACTACTTTTTCGTACTCATCTAAGAACCATGCCATTACCTGCGCATCTGTTCCTACGTCTGGTGCGGGGACATCTACGTCTGGTCCTATGAAAGGAGCTATTGCTCTAGCATATCCTCGTGTGAGTCTCTCTAATTCTCCTCGACTTAGTTCCTTTGGATTAACTGCTACTCCTCCCTTTCCTCCTCCTAGTGGTAGTCCTGCTAGTGACACTTTCCATGTCATCCACATAGATAGTGCAATGACTTCCTCCATTGTGACACTAGGATGATACCTTATTCCTCCCTTGTAGGGTCCTAAAGCATTATTATGCTGAGACCTATATCCAACGAATACTTTAACAGAACCATCGTCCATTTTAACTGGGATTGATACTCTAATTACTCTCTGAGGATATTTCAATATCTCTACAGCTTGAGGATCTATTTCAGCTATTTTCGCGGCTCTTTCAAGCTGCTCTACAGCTACTTGATAAGGATTTATTTCACTCACAATACTATGTGCTAGCTCAAGCTTATTAAAATACTGTGGCAATTAGAGATA
>QMRV01000255.1 GCA_003649445.1 Thermoprotei archaeon
GGAGACAACGATACTGCTTATGTTAAAATACATAACGGCTATCCAGGATACATGGTATGGTTCAGTTTAGAAGTAGATAACGTGGGTACGATACCAATATTCATAGACTACTATATCGTTAACAGTACAACACTAACAAAGGAGGAAATAGAGGAAAACAACTTAGTATTCCTAGATGCTAATGGTGATTGTGAACCCGAAGTTCTAATACAGCTCTACAACATTTTAGGAGAACAAATAGATCCCGGGCAGGGTAGAGAAAGTAGCTGGAGAATAGTTGTACTGCAGCCAGCATCAGAGAATTCAGAGTACGTGATTTCAGTAAAACTTGTAGCAGTACAGTGGAATGAATCGATATATTACGGGAAGAAATAAAATCACACCTCTATTTTTTATTTTAAACATTTCACTAGTGTAAGGTGCTATGGATGAAAAACTCAACATATTATGCATGTACGATTTTAGCTGTAGTATTGCTCTTCGTAGTACTAAGTAATGTTGCTTATGCTATGTGGTCTGAAACCTTACGCGTAAATATGAAGATGTCTATGGGGGAATTTGACACTAGAATATGCTGCTACAAAGTACTTACATGCTGCCATCACTGTAATGTGACCGGTCAGTTAAGTGATAATAGTAAAGCATTATTTGTAAGCTTCGAGAATCTGCATCCAGGCTGGATTGGCTGGGTAGCTTTAATAATATGCAATAAGGGAACGCTTCCAGCCGAACTTATTGGGACAAGTGTAGCAATAGTAGAAGCAAGTGATGGCATAGAGAATCATTTTCACTACGAAGTTCACTACTATGGACCACTAAGAATCCATGATTTGAAAAACATTAGATGTTGCCGTCTACCGTTACCCTTCAATTCAAGCTTACCTTTACAATTTGATCCCGGGCAAAAGGTTCTCGTATTAATAGAGCTACATATAGATGCCTTATATCATGGAGAAGGCGAACTAAACACGGTTTTTGCTATAAGAACCTCACTATGGCATTAGCCAGGGCGAGGCAAGGTGAAGATAGCATTAACCTCTAAAACTATCTTGATATCTTTATTTTTAATGCTCATACTAAATTTTACATTAGCCAACATTATAAAGCTGGGTGGTTCAGCAGCGTATCTAATACCTCCTATAGTATGGTTAGCAATGTTCATTATTTCTTATCCAAACACAAAGCCCGGTATTTTCCCTTATAAAAGCCTTGCGTTATCCATAGTTTTTATAGCCTGCCTTTCCATTTTCATAAGAAATATATTGGGGTTTATTACAGGTTATGGTTTGTCCCCATATGTTACGAGCTTACAGGCTCTAGTATTTAACATGTATTTCTTTCTTAGCAGAGTACTTGGCTTCGAATATGCTCGAACATTCATGGTTCAAAAGATTTTAAAAATGAAAGAAAATCTTGGTAATTTACTAGGAATAGCTTTCTTATTTACTGCTTTAGATATTAACGTTATACAGTTCTTTTACGTAGGTAGCGGGCTTGAACTTCTAAAGTATTTGTCCTCAGAATTTTTGCCTATACTTTCCTTAAACATCTTTCTCACTTACTTAGTGTTTTGGGGTGGCACCTTATCTTCGATAACATTTATTGCTATAAGCAAGGGATATTACTACTTTACTCCAATAATTCCTAATATTCCTTGGACTCTTGAAAGTATAATAGGAGTATTGATGCCCTTCATAGGTATTGTAATTATAAGTAACACTAAGCTTTTCTCTGTTTATGTTGTAAAGAAAGGCGAGAAAATAGGGTTAAAAGGAATGATCCAAATAATCCTTCCCCTAATAATACTACTTATTACAACAGGTTTTCTCGGTCTAAGACCCTTAATTATCGCAAGCGGAAGTATGCAGCCAACATTAAACATTGGAGACGTAGTCATCGTTACTAAAACATCTATGAGCGATATAGCTGAAGGTGACATTATAGCGTTTGTAAGCGAGCGAGGCATTGTAATACATAGGATCTACAAAATTGTTGAACGCGAAGGTAAACATCTGGTTATAACTAAAGGTGATGCAAACGAGGAACCCGATAATATACCAATAGATGAGAGAGTTATCATCGGTAAGGCCCTACTCACCATACCTAAGGTAGGTTTATTACAACTATACATGGGAGATGTTTTCCTTAAATTACAAGAGGCTTTATCCCAAATACTGGTACTAACTAATTTATATACCTCCTCAAAGTTAGGTACTATCATTAGCAGGGGTACGTGATTAATGAAGATTAAAAAGATAAGGATAAGGAAACTTAAAAAATACTTTTCCCTGAAGGGAACTAATCGAAGGAAAACCCTGGTTCTAACAATACTTCTAACCATACTCACAATTTCAATTGTAGGGACGGTAGTCTCAAGTAAAATTCCTGTAGAGGTTAAAAGTAAGAAGAAGCTATATACTTTAAGACATAATTTTCAGTACACTTACTTGATCGGATTAAAACCAAACATACTATACAATAAGACTGTTATCGGCCCTGATGAAGTACCCTACCTTCCAATATCTAAAAACGTTAATGTAACTCTAAATTACTGGGTTGATACATCCATTAAAAACATAAAGGTTGAAGGATACATTAAGGGGGTAATGATAATTAGGGAAGAGAATGGTTGGTCTAAGGAGTTTAAAATAATTACGCCAACAACATTTAATTCTACAAGATACAACATGTCCTTCTTCATAGACTTAGAAGAAGTATATAAACTAATAAATAAGATAAGTAAGGAGACAGGTTCAAGAAGTCTTATGTACACCGTAGAAATTAAACCTGCAGTAAGCACAGTAACAAGGTTTTCTCAGAAGGAGCTTAAAGAAGTATACTATCCAACATTTAGAATTAAAATAGACCATCAGAGCAATGCTTTAAAATTTGAAGGAGAAAAGTACGCATTCACAAGAGATAAAGAGGTAGAAATAACAAAACCTAATATAGTTAAGATATTTTACTGGCCAATACCTGTTGTTGTTGCAAAGGTATTCTCATATACTGCTCTGATCCTCTCATCTCTTGGTCTAGTTTCTTTAGCTGTAACTATGTTTAGGTCTAGAGAAATATCAGAGGTAGAACGTATACTTTCAAAGTATGAAGATGTTTTAGTAAAAACAAGTAATCCCTCTAAACACTTGAATGAAGCTGTTGAACTAAACAGTTTTGAAGATTTAGTAAAAATAGCAATCAACATGGGAAAACCAATATTCTATACTGCAAAAAGGCTAAGTGAGAATGTAGAACACGTATTCTGGGTAACAGATGGGAAATTAACGACAAAATACACCGTAACAGAAAAACATCGAACCAGAAAACAGTGATTTAGAAAAGGATAATAAGCAAAAGTTCAGAGAAACAATGCAGTCCCCGCAGTCTCCTTCATCTAACATGAATAAATACAATCCTTTTTAAACTTAAACCATATATA
>QMRV01000256.1 GCA_003649445.1 Thermoprotei archaeon
CTATAGCTCAATTAGCTATAGTTTAATTATGGGGTTAAAATCTTAGAGAGGTCAATATCTTTCATGGTACTATATTCGTTATTTCTTAAGTAGCTCCTCGAGGAATAAGACGTTCAGCTTTTTAAGCTTATTAAGTATTGGTAGCATTTCCTTTTCGGCTTTCTTAAATAAAGCTGATCCATGTATTTTTCTGGCAGTAGCTATTACGAAGCAATCTGGTAAGGCTATCTTAAGTTTTTTCTTGAGTTCTCCTGCATATAGGGCAATATCTTTGTCTATATTTACGATGTTAGCCCTTGATACTAGCCACATGATGAATTTCTTAGCTTCGCTATTAGGATCCTCCAGATTTGCAGCGCGGTATATTCTCATCGCAATATAGAGCACTTCAGATAGTGTAATGCTGTTGATGAATAGCTCTCTCTGTCCTTTAACTGCTTCTTTGAATATCTCTTCTAATAACTGCCTGTAGGGAGAGGATAGGACTATGTACTCAATGAGTGCGCTTGTATCAAGTACTAATTTGGGTTGTAAGCTCATCTAGTCTCTCCTCCCATTCTCTTTTCTCTTCCTCGACGATTTTCTTTATTGTATCTGTATCTACGTCCACTACTTTTGGCTTTAAAGGTCTTAATATTATAGCATCGCCCTTTACCTCTACTAGGACTTCACTATTCTCCTCTATGCCAACTCTCATTCGGAGAGCCTTGGGCAATATTAGTATGCCTTTTTTACGAACTCTTAACACTATATCCATGGTTCAACTCCTATGTACTATTTTAAATATGACTCTATTAAAGCTAGCTTAGTAGATATGTTAACTTATAATCTAGAAGTTTAACCTAGAGGATAGGTTAGTATTCCTATGTAGGGTTAACTAGTAATACACAAAGGAGATATCTAGAGCGCATTTGAATCTTATTCACATTATTTAAGGAGTTAAGCTTATACTTAGGAAGTAAGCTTCTTTTCTCTATGGCTATTAGGATTAAAAGAGGACTTTCTATTGGGAGCAAAACTTCTTCTACTGATCTGGATCATGTTTCTGCTCGATTTTCTTGAGACCTATGTAGAAGAAGTTCAACTAACATTAATTATTGGGTCAACAGGGGAGAAGAATTCATTCTGCTAATGATTAAAGCTGAATCTGAGGGGCGCATACGTATTAAATACAGCTTTTCTGAGGGGATAAAAGTCTCTACTGGGCTTTATGAAAGGGATCTTGGAATAGCTATAGCTCTAATAGCAACAGTTACTATGATTCTGGTTATTTTAAGAGGAGAGAGGATAGTAGGACTATAATGGGAAGTTAGAGGTTGCCCATTTAATAGTCCTCTTTCTCAGAAACATAAGGAGCTGAAATATCCGATTTTACTAGTAAGCTTTTTTCGTGAGCTATGTTGTACATTATCTTACAGACTTTAAACTCTTATCCATTAAGATTCCTTCTCCTAGGGGACATTTTAAGAAATAATATTGCATTCATGGGATCGAATAAGCAAACCTTAATACCTTAATGGGAGGATTAGTAGTAAATGGTGACGTAATGACTCCCTCTGAGACTCAAACTTCCTACTATCTGCCGTCAAATGTTAGAAAGAGAGAAATATACCATAAGGACTGGATAGATTTTAATAAAAATGGAATTATGGATCCTTATGAAGATCCGAAGCTTCCGATTGATAAAAGAGTCGAAGATCTACTTTCTAGAATGACTTTAGAAGAGAAAGTAGCTCAATTAAGATCTTCAAGATTTTGCACTAAAATATGTAATGTAGGTAACTTAACTCATGTTACTAGAGGATTAGCTCCTAAGGAGGGAGCTACTAGGGCCAATGAGCTTCAAATTCAAGCTATAGAAGATACACGATTAGGGATACCTGTTATAATTCATGATGAGTGCCTTCATGGTTGTATGGCTAAGTTCTCTACCTCTTTCCCTCAAGCTATAGCTTTAGCTGCAACATGGGATTCAGAGTTAGTTTATAAGGTTGCTAAGGCTATAGCTAAGGAGACTAGAGCGAGAGGGATACATCAGTGCCTTTCGCCTGTGGTTAATATAGTAAGGGACGTGAGGGCAGGGCGCACAGAAGAAAGTTTTGGTGAAGACCCTTATCTAACGTCAGTAATGGCGACTGTGTACTGTAAGGCCTTCAGAGAAGAAGGGATAATAGCCACTCCTAAGCATTTTGTAGCAAACTTTGTAGGCGATGGTGGAAGAGATAGTAATGAAATTCACTTTTCTGAGCGGATTCTTAGGGAGATATATTTCCCTGGATTTAAAGCGGCTATCAAAGCAGGAGCACTTTCAGTTATGGCTGCGTATAATTCCCTTGATGGGATTCCATGTTCCTGTAATAAATGGCTTCTTACTGAAGTTCTAAGATGGGAATGGGGATTTGAAGGCTTTGTGGTATCCGATTACAATTCTGTAAGCGGGATTCTCTATAAGCACCACGTTACTGATAAGTTAGAAGAGGCTGCGAAACTTGCTCTTGAAGCTGGCCTCGAAGTAGAGTTCCCGGAGGTCTATATCTATGGAGATCCACTCATCAAAGCTATTAAAGAAGGAATGATTCCTGAGGAGGTATTGAATGAAGCTGTTCGTAGAGTTTTAAGAGCTAAATTCTTAATTGGACTTTTTGATAATCCTTTTGTTGATCCAGAGAAGGCAGATAAAATATGTGGATGTGAGGAGCACGTTAGGTTAGCGCTTCAAGCTGCTAGAGAGGCTATAGTCCTATTAAAGAATGAAGGAAACCTATTACCTCTTAATAGAGAGAAGATCAAATCAATAGCTATAATAGGACCGCTTTCAGATGAATTAAGGCTAGGAGGCTATAGTGGTATTCCTAAGAGGACAGTGTCGCCATTAGAGGGAATTAAAGAAAAAGTATCCAGTATGAATATTAAGGTTTATCACGCTAAAGGTTGTCCAGCTGACATTGATATACATTTACCCATTTCCTCTAGATATTTAAGGCCTCCTGATGGCGAACCAGGTCAATATGGATTGAAAGCTGAATATTTTGATAATCCTGACTTAGCAGGAGAACCAGTTATTACTAGAATTGATTGGAGAATGAGATTTGATTGGGGTTATGGCTCACCTCATCCTAAACTTCCCAAGGATGGATTCTCTGTTCGATGGACTGGTAAGATAGTACCACCAGAGACTGGAACATATGAATTATGCTTGATAACAAGTGGAGGAGGGGCTAGATTATGGCTTGATGGTAAGTTATTAGTTGATACATGGGAAGAAATCTTACCCTCTCCAAAGACTGTAAAAGTAATGCTTGAAGCGGGAAAGGAATACAGCCTTAAGATGGAATATCATAAGATTAGTGGTTATGCTTCACTAAGACTCAGCTGGGACTTTGGAGATGTAACTGAAAATATTCGTAAGGCCGTTGAAATTGCAAAGGAAGC
>QMRV01000257.1 GCA_003649445.1 Thermoprotei archaeon
GGAGACAACGATACTGCTTATGTTAAAATACATAACGGCTATCCAGGATACATGGTATGGTTCAGTTTAGAAGTAGATAACGTGGGTACGATACCAATATTCATAGACTACTATATCGTTAACGGTACAACACTAACAAAGGAGGAAATAAAGGAAAACAACTTAGTATTCCTAGATGCTAATGATGATTGTGAACCCGAGATACTAATACAGCTCTATAACCTTTTAGGAGATCAAATAGATCCTGGAGATGGTAGACAAAGTAGCTGGAGAATAGTAGTATTACAGCCAGCAGAGGAAAATTCGGAGTACGTGATCTCAGTAAAACTTGTAGCAGTACAGTGGAATGAATCAATATACTACAAAGACTAAAATAAACACCTTTTTTTCTCACTTACTAAAACATGGCGTCATATATGAGAAGTTCAACATACTACGCATATGTGATCTTAACTGTAGCATTGCTCTTCGTTATACTAAGCAATGTTGCTTACGCTATGTGGTCTGAGACCTTGAGAGTAAATATGAGAATGTCTATGGGAGAATTTGATACTAGAATATGTTGTTATAAAGTACTTACATGCTGCCGTCACTGTAATGTAACTAGCCAGTTAAGTAATGACCGTAAAGCCTTATTTGTAAACTTTGAAAATCTCCACCCAGGCTGGAAGGGATGGGTTGTTTTAGTAGTATGCAATAAGGGAACACTCCCAGCTAAACTTATTGGAACCAATGTTGAAATAGTGAACACAAGCGATGGAATAGAAGATCATTTCCACTATGAAATACATTACTATGGGCCATTGAAAATGAAATGTAATTTAAAAGACATTAAGTGCTGCCATTTACCACTGCCTTTCAATTCAAGCTTACCTATACAACTCGATCCCGGAAAAAAAGTTCTCGTTCTAATAGAACTACATATAGACATTCTGTATCGTGGAGAAGGAGAATTAGACACCGTTTTTGCAATAAGAACTTCACTATGGCATTAGCTTAGGCGATACAGAAGTGAGAGCGACGATATCTCCAAAGATAGCTTCA
Organism: Thermoprotei archaeon; assembly: GCA_003649445.1. The sequence goes on from QMRV01000257.1 coordinate 1,045, forward strand.
ATAACCCTATTTTTAATGTTCCTACTAAATTTTACATTAGCTAACATTATAAAACTAGGTGGTTCGGCTGCATACTTAGTACCTCCAGTAATATGGTTGGCCATGTTTATTGTTTCCTATCCAAACACGAAGCCTGGTATTTTCCCATATAGGAGTCTTGTATTGCCTATAGTTTCTATAGCATGTTTCTTTATTTTCTTAAGAAACATGTTAGGGTTTATTACGGGTTTCGGCCTATCACCCTATGTTACGAGTTTACAGGCTATAGGGTTTAACATGTACTTCTTTACTAGTAGGATTTTAGGCTTCGAGCATGCTCGAACATTTATGGTTCAGAAAATGTTTAAAACAAAAGAAAATATTGTAAACCTATTGGAGATAGCTCTTCTATTCACTATTTTAGACATTAACTTTATGCAATTCTTTTACGTAAGCAGCGAACTTGAACTTATAAAATACTTGTCTTCAGAACTTTTACCAGTATTTTCCTTAAACATTTTCCTTACTTACCTAGTATTTTGGGGTGGTGCTTTATCCTCAATAACGTTCATTGCTATAAGCAGGGGATACTATTATTTTACTCCAATAATCCCCGATATTCCATGGACTCTTGAAAGCATTCTTGGAGCACTGATGCCTTTCATAGGTATTGTAATTTTAAGTAATACTAAACTCTTCTCAACATATGTTGTAAGGGAAAATGAGAGAATAGGATTCAAAGGGATTATTCAGATAATTACCCCTCTAATAATACTATTAACTGCAATAGGGCTTTTCGGTTTAAGACCATTAATTGTCGGTAGTGGGAGCATGCAACCAACATTAAATGTAGGGGACGTAGTCATTATTACTAAAGTATCTATAAATGATGTAGCTGAAGGAGACATTATAGCATATGTAAGTGAACAGGGTATCGTAGTACACAGGGTCTATAAGATAGTTGAAGAGGAGAACAAGTATTTAGTAATAACTAAGGGTGATGCAAACAACGAACCCGACAATATACCAGTAGATGAAAGATTAATTATTGGCAAAGTTGTAGCCACTATACCTAAGGTAGGTTTACTACAACTGTACATGAGAGAAATTTTTCTTAAAATACAAGAGGTCTTATCTCAAACACTGGTACTAATTAGCTTATATACCCCCTCAAAGTTAGGTACTATCATTAGTAGTGGTGCATAATTAATGAAACCCAAGAGAATAGGTTTAAAGAAGTTTAAGAACTATTTCTCCTTAAGAAGTATTGGTAAAAGAAAAACAATAGTCTTAGCAGTACTTTTAGCCATACTCATAGCTTCAATCGTAGGGACAATAGCTTCAAGCAAAGTACCTGTAGAAGTTAAGAGCAAGAAAAAACTCTATATTCTAAGACATAATTTCCAATACACTTACCTAGTTGGATTAAAGCCAAACATATTATATAATAAAACAGCTATTGGGCCCGGCGAAGTGGCATACCTTCCCATATCTAAATCTGTTAATATAACTCTGAATTACTGGGTTGATACATCTATTAAGAATATAGAAGTTAAAGGTAGTGTTGAGGGGGTAATTGTAGTTAGGGAAGAGGAAGGCTGGGTTAAAGAATTTGAATCAATAACGCCGATAACATTTAATTCTACAAGTTATAAAATGTTCTTCTCCATAGATTTAGAGAAAATATATGGTTTAATAAATAAGATAAGTAAAGAAACAGGTTCAAGAAGCTCCACATATACTGTGGAAATTAAGCCCGAAGTAACTGTAGTGACGAAGTTTTCTCAGAAGGAATTTAAGGAAACACTCTATCCAGCATTTAAAATCAAAATAGACTATCAAAGTAATTCTCTAAAATTTGAAGGAGAAAAATACACGTTTACAAGAGATAAGGAGATAGAACTAACGAAACCTAATTTCATTAAAGTGTTTTACTGGCCAATACCCGTTGCTGCTATGAAAATATTCTCATACACAGCCCTAATTCTTTCATCTCTTGGACTAGTTTCTTTAGCTGTAGCTATGTTCAAGTCTAGGGAAATCTCAGAGGTAGAACATATATTTTCAAAATATGAAGATATTTTAGTGAAAACAAATAATCCCTCTAAATACTTAAATGAAGCTGTTGAACTAAAGAGTTTTGAAGATTTAGTAAAAATAGCAACCAACATGGGAAAACCAATATTCTACACTGCAAAAAGGCTAAGTGAAAATGTAGAACACGTATTCTGGGTAACAGATGGGAAATTAACGACAAAATACACCGTAACAGAAAAACATCAAACCAGAAAACAGTGATTTAGAAAAGGATAATAAGCAAAAGTTCAGAGAAACAATGCAGTCCCCGCAGTCTCCTTCATCTAACATGAATAAATACAATCCTTTTTAAACTTAAACCATATATA
>QMRV01000258.1 GCA_003649445.1 Thermoprotei archaeon
ACACTATAAACTACTCTTGGTTCCGAAGAGTGCTTTTCTTAGGTACAATTACCTTTGAAGATAAGTTGCATCCTGAGGGAGAAATTCTAAACGATTATATTGAATATAATAATTTACTTGATTTTGCTTGGACTAAGCTATATGAAGGTTTAGGCAACTTGACACGCAATAACGTTATCAATGAAATAAATAAAGGCTATGGTATAATTAATTTCGCTGGACATGGAAACGTAAACTTATGGTACTTTGGCTCAGGAGGAGTCTTCTGGGATACAGACGTAGATCTTCTCTCAAATGACAATAAGCTTCCTATAGTAGCGACTATGGCCTGCTTGACAGGAGACTTCGCTGATACCGATGTATGTATAGGAGAGAAGTTCTTGCTTAAGTCGGATGGAGGAGCAATAGCCTACTTGGGCGCAGCCGATATCGCTTGGGGGTACGTGGGAGACTATATTACATGGGGTCTAGCAGGCGAAATAGACTGGAGATTTGTAGCAGCATTCAAAGAACTCGAAGACGCTGGCACTACACCTACTCCAGGACTAATGCATGTTAAAGCGATTACAGACTACTTAGCTGCACACGGCAGAGACTGGGGGTTAGACTGGTACACTGTAGTAGAGTATGGTACACTATTAGGCGATCCTTCTATTCAGCTTACAGGAACAGGGACTCCACCATCACCTAATGCTCCACCAAAACTCTACGGATACGTAATAAATGATAATGGAGATTTGGTAACAAACGTAACAGTGCGACTGTTTCTTGAGGACGGAACTCTTTTTGAAGAATACTTTTCAAGTGACGGATACTATGAGTTCTCAGACATTCTTCCTGATACATATGAAATCATAGTTTATAAAGATGGTGTTGATAGAGCGTTAAGGGCACTTTATTATCCTAGAGTAAATCTTGAGATTAACCTGTCATATGTAATAGTTCCACCAAATACTATTTTGTTAGTTGTAGATGACGATGAATATAACTACGTTAACTATGGTGTAGCTCCTGAAGAATTTATTACGGCTATACAGGACTTAGGATATAATCTCTATGAATTTAGAGAAAGTGAAAAAGGAAACCCCACTCTTAGTCTTCTTTTAAGCAATAACGTTTCACTAGTAATATGGCATGTAGGCACATACTATTCTTATGCAGTAGATGCAATTGACGCAGAAAATTTAATCGAATTTATTAAAAATGGAGGGCGTCTTTTGCTCGAAGGAGAAGACATAGCCTATGATCATATAAACGACCAATTTATGTCTGATGTAGCTCACGCAGAATACCTTATAGACTTTGTTAATTCGCAGACAATAGTTGCTCTTAAGCCTTTGCACCCTGTTTTTAATGGCACGGAAGAAATATTATTTAATGAAACACCGCCAACTCCTGATGGTGTAAATGCGACTAGCGGAGGAGTGCTTATAGCAAAGTACGCTGGAACAGACTACGGTTGCATAGTTGTTTACGATGGAGTAGCACTGGGAGAAAATAACGGCGCTAGAGTAGTATACTTCTCGTTCCCAGTGCATTATCTCAATGCAGGCCAGAGAACTCAGCTAATAAGAAATGCTGTCAAATGGCTTTTAACATCGTATGTGTACAGCTCGTCGACAGATGCCAATCAGTACTATCCAGGCTCCTACGTTAAAATAACCTTCACTATAAGAAACGGCTCAGATCCTCTACTAAATATACCAGTTTACGCAAAAATCTTCTTCCCCAATGGGTCTTTAGCAGGAGAACTAAACTTAGTCGACGATGGCACTAACGGCGACGAAGTACCCTCGGACGGAATATACACTGGTAAATTCTACGTAGAAAAAGAGTATCCTCCAGGAACGTATACAGCGTACATTGAGGCAAATATACCCAACTACGGTATTGTAAAAGACCAAGTAAGCTTTAATGTAGTCGGAGAAGTGACAGTAAGCGCAACACTTATTGATGCATATGTCGAAAACGCCAAAGTTATAATCAAAGTATCTATTGCGTGTCAGGGAGGAATAGTGGAAGGAGCCGAGTACTCAATAAACTCTAGTCCGCCTACAGCAATACCCTCGCCTGAAGACGGAGCCTATGATGAGCCAAAAGAAATAGTCGTAGTAACTATTGACGGCGCACAGCTCTCGGACGGCTACTACACAGTAAGCATTAGAGGATGGAGCGGACAAGTATACAGCCAGTGGCTAAACATTTCACTCAGAGTAAGAACACTTGGCCCAAGATATCACATAATTGCTCTGACACTAAAACCTGTAGGAACATATAAAGCATCAGATTTAGCTAAAGCAATAGGTTCAGCACTAACAGGAGTATGGAAATGGGACGACGAAGAACAAAAATTCATCGTATATATTCCAGGCGTAAGTGGTTCAGAGAAAGACTTTGAGATAGTTATGGGAGTAGGCTATTTCATATACTTAAAGAGTGAAGCTAAATGGATCGAGGTGGGTTATCCATGAAGTCGAAAATACTCATATTAGCACTACTAATACCATTAATACTCCTTCCACTTAAGGTACTTGCTCAGATTCCTGCAACGATATATGGTTACGTCTACATGCCCGATGGATCTCCAGCAGCCGGAGCTACTGTTACTGTGTCAGGGTCTGGAGTCTCTGCGTCTACGACTACTAATAGCCAAGGATATTATGAAATAACATTTAGTGTATCGAGTGTCCCAGTAACAGTAACAGTTAAAGCAACTAAAGACGGATATAGTGGCTCAGTTACACGGAGTGTAGAAGGTGCAGTCAGAATAGATATTACTCTTAAGGCACCACCTCCTCCTCCGTCTACTAAGAAGGCTACTAGCCTTAAGATACAGGTAAACGGCACAGTTTTTGCTGTAAACAGTACTGTTGAAGTGAAAGGTAAGCTCTCTCCAGCAATGAGTGTTGATGTAGAAATAACCATTAGGAATCCTCTTGGAGAAACTAGCAGAGTGACTGTTAAAACTGCTTCAGATGGCTCATTTACATACACATTTAAAGTAGATATTGCTGGCAAGTGGAGTGTCTACGCCTACTTCAAGGGTACTGGAGACTATGCTTCAAGTAAAAGTAACACTATAACATTTTACGTAAAGTACAGTGTATCTATCACTGCTTGGGCTAAAGCGGGTGAAAAAGCAGTTACAGTCTACGGTAAAATAAATCCGCCTTCAGCTGACGTAACAGTGCTAGTCTACATGAGTATTGACGGAGGAAAAACATGGTTCTATGTAGCCAACACGACTACTAGTGAAGACGGTTCATTTGAAGTAGAAGTAAAGATCAGAGTTTACGGCAATATATTATTCAAAGTAGTGGTTCCAGAAACAGAGACAACAATTAAAGCTGAAGTAACTTCACCTTTAGCCGCGCAACTAAAGTCTCCTCGCGAAAAAGAACTAGAGCAGCAGGTAACACAG
>QMRV01000259.1 GCA_003649445.1 Thermoprotei archaeon
AGACTTCCTAAGAAAGCTCAAAGTTCCAGAAGAATTAATTAAACCATGGATGATAGTTTAAGCAGATTAGCTGCTTAGGCAATATTGATTTATTTTTACTTACTTAAACTTATAGAAAATAGCCTAGAAAACAGTCTTAGGCGTAAGTAGAAGCTTTTCCAAATAAAATGTAGTGAAGTATTTTTTCTTAAACAAAAAGTCCGTCGTGTATTAAAGAAATATGAAGAACATGAAGCTTAATTAAAGAAACAATAAGTTCAGTTCCAGAAGGTCAGCAAGGGGGTTATCTTCACTAATCTGTGTTCACGGCCGTTTCATCATGCAGATGATGTTATCCGTCCTTCTTAATATTTTTTTCTATTTTTGAAGAAATAGTGAAAGATGGAATATTTATTTAGTTTTTCTCAGTTCTTCTACAAGTTTTTTAGCTACTTCAACTGCTTTAACAGCATCTTCTGCATATCCATCTGCGCCTATTTCTTTAGCGAATTCTTCTGTTATAGGTGCTCCGCCGATAAGTACTTTGAATTTATCTCTAATGCCCTTTTCTTTGAGAAGGTCTATTACTTTTTTCATATTGAGCATAGTTGTTGTCAAGAGGGCTGACATAGCTATTATGTCTGCGTTTACTTCTAGTGCTTTTTCAACAAATTTTTCTGCAGGAACATCTACGCCTAAGTCGTGTACTTCAAATCCTCCTGCTTCAAGCATTGTAGCTACAATGCTTTTACCTATATCGTGTAAGTCTCCTTCAACTGTACCTATAACTACTACTCCTATTGGTTTGAGAGTCTTTCTTTCTTTGAGTAGTAGGGGTTTCATTATTTCCATACATTCTTTAAATGCTTCGGCGGCAGTAACTAGTTCTGCCAAGAAGTATTCTCCTTTCTCAAAGAGGTCTCCTACTTCCTTCATTGCTGGCGACAAAGCCTTATCTATTATTTCTAGAGGAGGTATTCCTTGGTCAAGTGCCTTTTTAACTAATTCTACAACTTTGTCATATTCAAGCTGAACTAAACTCTCTTTAATTTCTTGAAGTACATCACTCATACTTTTCTAAATTTTCTCTAAAGTATTAAAGAGTTTCCGCTTGACTTATAGGTCTTCGAGAAAACATTAACATTAGTTATTGAAGTCGAGTAGAGATTTCTGCTTGTTTGTCTCTACTAGTGTAGTTTGTTCGGGCGGCGATGGTATGACTATTTCTGTCATATACTCTGTGCTCCAGGCTTCTCTGTAATCTATGTCTTTTCCTCCAAGTTCTTCGTGGAACACTTCTTTGAACGAGAATATCTTGACTAGCGCTGGCAGAGGCAGCATGGGTCCTGAAACAAGTGCTTCGCCTGTTTGTAGTCCTGGTAGGCTTTCAACAGTATCCCGTGTAACGTCTTCCATACTTCTGAGAATGTGTTCTTGGTCACTTGGGTTAACCGTTCTGAGCGCGATGAGGTTTCCGCACTGAGCTAGCAGTGTCTGCGAGAGTTCACGTGGTCTCTGCGAGACTACTAGGAGCGATACTCCGAATTTTCTTCCCTCTTTAGCTATTTTCTCTACTATTTGTTTAGAGGGAGACCATCCTACTGGAGCATATATATGTGCTTCTTCTAGCACTACTAGTGTTGCTACTCTTTCTCCTCGGAATCTTTGTTCAACAGCTATTCGCCAGAGTGCTCTAAGTAAGGCTGAGACAATGCTTGCTTGAACTTCAGATGAGAGGCCGCCTAACGCTATAATATTGAGTCCCGGGTCTAGTAATGAGCGAGCGAAGTCTCCGTAGACCTGGAAACTTGCCTTAACTTCATCTGTTTTCTTCGCGTAGTCGCTAAACTTGTCTTCAAGGTACTCGGCCCTTGTCATGAAGTACAGCTCTCTTTCTTCACTTAAGTCCTCTATTTTAAGGCAGAGGTCTTCAGCAGACCTATCCCGAGTCCTGCCCGAGCCTCCGGCGTTAATTACAGCTATTTTAAGTTCTTCTAAAGTGAAGTGTATTGGATCATCTGCTGTAAGATCGTAGCCTTTTTCTCTATAACGCTCGACTCTCAGTGTTTTTAGGGCTTGACGAAGATAGAGTCTCTGCTTAGTAGCTCTAGGATCAAGGCCTAAAATATTGTATATTTCCTCTACTCCGAGAATCCAGAGAGGCACTTCTAGCGGAATAGGGTCTACTTGATACTGTGCTTTAATTAAGTCAGTTACTTTGCCTTTAGGCGCAAGTACTCTGACGTTGTTGCTTATTCTAGCTAACGGTATGTACTCGCTGTGAGTATCTACAATAATTATTCGGGGGTTCTTGAAGTGCTTAAGGAGTGATGCAATTAGCACAGCTACGGTATTGGATTTGCCGGCGCCTGTCATAGCTAGTACAGCTGTGTGTCTAGTGCACATCCCATTAACATCGATCTTGATTTCGACGTTAGGACATGATGAGAGAACTCCTATACTCACGTCTCCTTTATCAAAAATAGACTGAAGTTCTTCTTTAGAAACTAAATATACTTTTTCGCCAGGCTTAGGTAAAATAGGCACACCTTTAGAGACAGTTTGTCCAGAAAGATAGCCCGTTATATGAACTGTCATCTCGTTCCTAGCAGGCCTAAATTCCTCATAGCCTTCAAGCTCCTCTATTATTCTAGCTCTTCGATAAAGCTCGTCGAGCATATTGAAGCCTACTATCATACCGTAAAGTGTTGTTGAGCCGTCTGCTCCAGCCATTTTAACGTAAACACCGGGCCTAGCTACTTCGGGAAGGAGATGATCGGGTACAGATATCTTGACTATATTTCGCCCATATACTCCGATAACTCTACCTATCTCCATGAATTCACCCGAGGACTCTTTTTCTACCAGACCTAGCGAAAACTACTCTGAAAAAGTCTTCTCTCGGCAAATTAAACCATAGCTGGTCACCTATAAGAGCAGGTAGTCTTGGGTCAAGTACAGTACAGTGGTGGGCTTGTGCAAGAGGCTTCGGGTAACCCGTTTTTCTGCAAGCTAAAGCAGCCAGCACACCTAGTGCTTCTTCTAAATTCTCTGAGAACACGACAGGATACGATACTTGAAACACTATGCCGTTTTTCCTAAGTTTAGCATATGCTACTTCTGCGTAGCTCCAAGAGTCTCGGTAAATATTCTGTAAGATAGTATTAGGATACATGTGATCAACAGCATCTTCGTCTACCCTAGGTATTCTTTCTCCAATTTCCTTTAATTTGATATATGCTCGCTTAAAGTCTCTCCATAAGTACTCTAAAACAGCAGTATCGTTAAATGATGAAAGAGCTCTTCTGCCGTGTATAAGAAAACCGCTTTCAGTATCCTTAGATATCCAGAATACCTTAACTTTCTTTTCTGCAGCTCTATTCAAGAGTATTCTCAGCATATTTTGCGCTAAAGTCTCCTCAAA
>QMRV01000260.1 GCA_003649445.1 Thermoprotei archaeon
AAACCCTAACACGTAGTGGTTACATGGGAATGTAATGAGGTTCATAATGTTCCTACGTAATAGAAGACCAGGCAAATGTAGTATATGTGGTAGAGAACATGTAACGATAAGTAATAATATTGGAGTATGTGTTAATTGTTTAAGGGAAAAACCTGAGGAAGCTTTACCTATAGCCTTAAAGGCACATTACACTTTTAGGGATAAGATAGGTTTACCTAGGAAACCACCTAGGAGCGTTAATGGTAAGCTATGTAATTATTGTGGAAACATGTGCAAGATTCCTCCAAATGGTATTGGTTTCTGCGGTATACTTTCCAACGTAAATGGTTTCTTAAGGTTTAGGACAAATAGCTGGGGGGAAGCTGTTGGACTTTACTACCTTGACCCTCATCCAACAAACTGTGTCGCTGAAAAAGTTTGCCCAGCTAATACTTCAAGAGGTTACCCTGAGTACACTTTTTCCAAGGGAATAGAATATGGTTATTACAACTTAGCAGTATTCTATGGCGGATGTAATTTCGATTGCTTATTCTGCCAAAACCACGACCATAAAATCATGGCTGTGAAAACTAAACCTACAATGACTGTTGAAGAACTTTACAGAGCAGCTATGAACCCTAGAGTAACGTGCGTATGCTACTTTGGAGGGGACCCAGGTCCCTTTGCAGTTCATGCTCTTTACGTTTCCAGGAAAATATTGAAAACTGCCAAGGAGAAGGGGCTAATTAAGAGAATATGTTGGGAAACTAATGGATACGAAAACCCAGTAATTATGAAGGAGATGACTAGGTTAAGTTTCGAGAGCGGAGGTATAGTTAAAATAGACTTTAAAGCATGGACTCCTGAAGTTTACAAAGCTCTTACAGGGGTAGATGCTTCTAAGAGAGTTAGAGAAAATGTTAAGCTTGTAGGTAAAATGTTTGATGAAAGACCTGAAATACCATTACTTGTCGTTTCCATACTTTTAGTTCCAGGGTACGTTGATGTTTACGAGGTAAGTAAAATAGGAGAATATGTTGCTTCAATAAACGAGAAAATACCCATAGTTCTGCTAGCATTTCACCCAGAACATAGGCTAAATGATCTTCCACCTACAAGCAGGAGACATGCTGAAGAGTGTTTAAAAGAACTGAAAAGAATAGGTATTAAGGAAGTTTACATTGGTAATTGGTGGCTTTTAGGAAACTACTACTAAATCCCTCCAGCAACTCCAAGAGCTAAAGCTAATATTAGCAGTCCCCATCCAAGGATTAGAACGACTTTAAGTATTTTCTTAGCTGTTTCGAAAAGCAGCAAAATCAAGTATATGGCTGTTATTGACGATAATATACCTATAGCGTCAGCGTACTTTTGAGCTATATCAGGGTTCTCCTTGAATATTGTTGCTTCTAGCATATATCTAATAATGTAAACTAGCCAATTATAGAGAAGAAGTAAACCCTCAACAACCAACTTAACTAATTCGGCTGATTCTTGCATAACAATATACCCTACTAACATAGGGAAACCATAGCTATATTAATTTTTAGCATGTAGAAAGCGTCGTTTGGATGTTAAGCTTAAATAATTCTAAATAATAAAATAAATGATGGCCCCGGCTCTCACACTCTCCCAAGAAACCCTAAGTAAGGGTTACGATGAGGGAGAGTCGGTCGCCGGGGCACAATACGGGATGAAGGGTTAGCTCACGCCCCTGAGGATCTAAAGATGACGGAGCTGGGCCGGCCCTGACCGTGTGCCGATGAGGTTCTGTCGGGACATAGAACTGAATGTAGTGAAGAATCCTCCGGCCCCGAGGCTTTTTCCACGTATTCATTCACAATGCGTAAAAGCAAAAGTTTAAGATGTAAGATGTTCTTATAATTAAGTGACCCGATGAAGACCGCGCCCTTCGTGCGAGAATAGTGACGAAGGGTGCAAGCGCGGAGGGTCACTTAATTTTCTACTACCTATTATTGATATTTAAATGATGGAGTAATGTATTATTTCGGTGAAAATATTCAAAAATCATCTCAATATTGCCGGGTTCGTATGCGATGGAAAACCGGTTAACATTCCATTATAGGTTTTCACGGCGGGTATTCAACATACGGAATCTCGGAGACGAATCCGTTAAGATTATGATCTGCTTCTAGTCTACTTAAATGGTTTGCTATTCTTTTCAGTCCAGTTTATGGTGATTATTAAAGGGTTTCATAACTAACTTATACAAATAAGTCCGAAATTATGCTTAAGAGGTCGAGAACATCTTCCTACTATGTTTTGGTTTTATACGTCAATTATTTGAAGCCGATAATTTAGAATAACCTTTTTATTCCAGGTATTCCATCGAAATCACTATCATTTGAATATATTTCGTTTATATTTAACCGCTTCATCTGATATGCTATGATTAGGTCATCCCATAACTCTACATAGTTTAAGCAGTACTTTCTTGCAAGTATCAATGAGCCTTTAATGTCCTCATAGCTTGTTTCTACTATGTCTATATAGCCTTCACCTAGGTACTCAAGAAATTTTACCATTGCATGTTCTCTACGTCTTCTCTCTAAATGTGCTAGTACTTGGGAAATAACTAAGGTTGAGGTGTAAGCCTCGTAAGCTCCTTTCTCCGCGTCGATAAGTATTGATAATGACTTAGCACTATATCTTGGATCTTTTGATAAAACGTAAATGAATACATTTGAATCTATAAATCTCTTAGCCAATGTCTTACCCTTACTCTAGTCCGTATAGGATAGTGATTTCTCTATCTCCTCTATACTTACTTCCTCTTCGCCAGCAATTCCTAAAAGATCTTTAGCACTAATTTTCCTTAAAGGCTTTAATATTATCATTTTCTCTCTAACTTCTACTAGTAATGTAGTACCCTTTTTCAATCTTAATTTCTTCCTTATCTCGGATGGTATGGTTATTCTACCTCGATTATCCAATACTACTTTAGAGAACATAATTCTTACCCACTAGTAATATACCCACCATTGTTTATTTAAACATTATGTGACAAATGCTATGCCCTTGTTTTAATCAACAACATTATATGCCCTATTCTCCAAAATACTCACTATGCTTAAGGCACTCTTTATACACCGAGGTATATTACGAGCTACTATGTTTTCCGGGCATCGTTCAATAGTTAACATTGCTTTGTTCGATAATATATCTTCAACAGTTATTGGCTCACCTTTTCTCGTTACATTTTCAATGTTTATGCATCTTGGTCCTGTCCATTTAAAGAGCAAAGGATGTACTTTTAATAGTTCTTCTCTCATTTTCCATGCAACATACCTTATTTCCCATTGAGCTTTAAGGCATGTTCTTAAGCCGAAGAAGTGTCTTAATTCTCTAGCATTCATTGTTACAACTATTTTAGTTGTTACTGCTTGGGGTAAAACATACCTT
>QMRV01000261.1 GCA_003649445.1 Thermoprotei archaeon
ACCTACAAACACAAACCACAAAAACAATAACCACGAAACCAACAACCCACATAATCCTAGAAGAAGCACACCACTACATAAAACCCACAACCCACACACCAACACTCATAGAACAAACATACCTAGAACACAGAAAACACGGAACAAACATAACAACAATAACACCACACCCAAACCTACCACCAACCATAACAGCAAACACCCACCTAACCATAACCCACAGAACAAACACCACAACAACAGCCCGAACAGCAGCAGAACTAATAACACCAACACCAACCCTCATAAACACATACATAAAACAACTCAAACAACTAAAAACAGGACAAACAATAATAACATCAACCCAACAACCACAACCAACACTAACCCAAATACAACCACCATAAAGACAACTTAAAACATATACATTACAACAACATGAACGGAAATCAGTAAAAATTCATTTTCTTGAAACTCTACTTATAGCGCTTAAGGAGAATGATATTTTATTCGTGTTTTCTGTAATTTTTCCTGACATAATTTATTCAAGCGCGCTTAGGGATTGGTCCTATTTCATTTCCGTTGCTTGATCCAAAGTTTTCCTCTTACATATTCTAGGCTAGGATAGCGCCTAATGCGGTTTCACTTAATTTCTTTATACTGCTTCATTATCAAAATCCTAAACTGAACCCTTACTTCAAAAGAAGCCTTACACTACTAATGTAAAATTTAACTGTTCTAATTAAAAATCAAAACACTTAATATGGTTCTCGCTGTGACTAGTATCTAAAATTAATTTCATAGCTTTCTTGCTAGATACTATAGCTTAAGACTAGAATATAAACATAAGTCTCTTATGGGGCACAAACTACATTTTGGTTTTGACGAGCATATATTCTTACATTCTTCTACTTCTCGTTCACATGCAAAGTACCAGATAATCCAATCAACTATTCCAGGGGCCTTACTTAACGTCTCATATTCTCTTGGAACTTCAGTTATGTTTTTAAATAAATCTTTAAGTTTAAAATCTTCTAAACACTCTTTACAGAAGCTTCTTAAAGCTTCAATGTAATATCCGAGAGATGCAGGGTCCCCTGAAGGAGAACCATAGCAAAGCGCTATTCCGGTTCTTAGAAGAAATCTTCTTTCATGAATATCTATAGGCACCATGTCAAAGAAGCCCATGTCTCTAAGTAGAAGATTTACACCCTTAAACCCTAAACCTTTTATACCCTTAAAATATTCATGAGATTTCCAGCCAGCTTCTTCATTTACAAGCTTATATAATTCCTTAATCCATTTCCTTAAGGATTTAGCTTTTTCTAGAGCACTCTTAAAATTCGCCAGAGAATTATATGTTTCTTTCCAGAATCTCTTTTCAGTCTTCCTATATATTTCATTAACAATTTTTAAAACAGTATCCAAGTCTTCATAGCCAACTAGTACTTCACCATTTACTATAAAATCCTTTTCCTTAAGTTTCTCCTTAATCCTATTCCAAGGCCACGTTCTCCAATAACTACGCGTTATAATTATTTCTAAAGCTGTCGTTAATGGTTCTTTAGGATATTTTTCCTCCCTGAGCTTTCTCTTATTTTCTAAAGCCCATTTAATATCTCTTTCGACAATTTCCTTTATATTATCATATTTAAGTAACCTACTTATGAGAACTTCACCTTTAAGTTTAAAGACTTCACAACGCAAAGCTTTACCCTTTTACTAAATAAATCAAGGTAGCTTATTTATTCTCTTATCCATTACACTTAGTGTTGTCCATAAACTAGGTAAAACGTCATTGGCTATTCCAGTTTTAAGAAAAGTTCTTATTTAGATTTAATAGCGTCTCTGCTTCCATGAATAACTAAAATAACCCTAATGCGTTATACTTTTATTCTCTAAATGAGGGTAGCTTTGAAAATATATCCTCTATTTCTCCTACGTATTTTATAAAGTCATTATCAGATATGCTCTTCCTTTCCTTAATTTTTCTTGCTATTTCCACTATTATGTCTAATACCCTATCTAATGTTGCTGCTATTTCATCAACTTTTTTCATAAGCTCTTCTGTGACCCCTAGAAGTTGAAATCTATATGTGAGTATTGGCCTATACCTTGAAGGTACCATTAATATATAATTACCTATTATTTTTAACGACGGTATGTTCTTTGTTAAACCAATAGTCATTAGTATTGCTGCTGCATTATAGAGATAATCTATGGTGAAGTCAGGGTTATTTCTAACAGTTTCTACTATTTTCTCGAGGGCTTCCGCTATTTCCTTTCCTCCTATATTAACCATAATTTCGCCTCTGATATTGTTGGAGGAAGTTTAGGCTTTCCTCTTAGAAGAGAGGCTACATATAACCTTAGTACGTTATCTCTCATCTTCTTAGCTTTTAGAAGTTTTTCCTTAAGTTGTTTCTTTTCCTTCTCAGTCTTAGCTTTAGCTAATGCTTCTTCTATTCTTTTCTCAACTATCAATACCTGTATGGTTAATTCTAGCAACTTCTCCTTACTTAATACTGGCGATACCTGCACTTTGCCAATGTTAGCTTCTACTAGCTTCAGGAATTCATCTAAAGTCGGTGCTTTCACTGCTTTATCACCTTAGTTTTTTCCTTGACGTATTCCTCTATTGCCTTTACAGGATCAGGCACATTCTTCAGTAATGCCATGATTACATCAGAGTATGTTATCTTTCTTCCATATTTGCTAGCATACCTTCCTACCACCTTAATTAATTTCGCATGTACTTCCTTCCTAACTTTAATCGTTATACCGTCTCTTACTTTGCTCAACTTCTTCACCACTGTTAGTATTGTTAGTAACGTTATTAAAATTTTACTGTTATCATCGTATTTCAGAAATAGCCTTAATCTGAAATCAGATAAGATTGACATAGCTGCAAATAAAATGTAACAGATAAGAGATAAACCAATATCTTCACCCAAGCTTCATTATCGAATGTAATACTTTCGTAATACCTTTTAAAAGCCCTCTAAGATTTAAGGGGCAAAAGTGAGAACCAGCGAGCGTTTAGAAGAAGTCCTCAGAGAAATTAAGCAGAGAAAACTGAAACCAAAACAAATAACCCAAGGGTATGGCGAAGAAACACTGAAGCAAGTAATCATTTACCTAAACAAGCACTACGGATTCACAGCAACAGACATAGCAGCCTACTTGAACCTAGCAAACCTAACCCACTTCAAAGAACTACTAAAAAAGCTAAACATAAAGCTAGAGAAAACATGGGGCTACTACACAAAACCACTACCATACAACAAAACAGAAGAACTACTAAGAAAAGCTAAAATAGATCAAAAAATTCAGCAAACAATACAGTATATCAAACAGCATAATAAACCACCACCATGGTACAATCAATTATCGGAAGAGGAGAAAGCAGCAACAATCCT
>QMRV01000262.1 GCA_003649445.1 Thermoprotei archaeon
ACAGTAATGTAGCAGAGATAACTACCGTTAAGACTGTTCTTCCACCATAAAGTATTCTTGAGAACACATCGTAACCTAAATTATTTGTTCCCATAATATGCTTTGGCGATGGTGGTTGGAGTGCTACACCAGCCTTCGTAATGGGGCTGTAAGGTGTTAGCAGTGGAGCAGCAATGGAGAGAACTATAATAGTTGCAACTATGGCTAAACCTAGTTTAAGCATTAAACCTGACTCTCTTATTTGCGGAATAATTGTTCTCCTAATTATTTTGAACCCTATATTCATTTTCCAACCTCAATACCTTATTCTAGGGTCTATTAGAGCATACAGTATGTCAACTATTAGATTAACTACTGAAACGAATATGGCGAAAAATACTATAGTTCCCTGGATTGTAGTGTAGTCAACATACTTTATTCTTTCAAGTAAGAACGTTCCCATTCCGGGCCATGAGAAAGTGGTTTCTGTTAGTACTGCTCCGGTGAGTAGTATAGCGAATTGGAGACCCATCATGGTTAATACGGGTATAAATGCGTTCTTCAAAGCATGTTTTAGAACCTTGAACTCACTTAACCCTCTTGCTCTAGCTGCCCTGATAAAGTCTTGAGATAGAACATCAATCATATTAGCTCTAACAAGCCTAGTATATGCTCCTGAAAGAACAATGCCTAGGGTAAGTGAAGGTAAGATCAAATGGTATAAAGCGTTCATTGTTATATCGAACCTGCCTGTAAGAATACCATCTAAAACGTAAAGTCCTGTTATAGGTTTCCAACCTATAGTCAATCCTGGATCTATTCTGCCACCTACGGGAAGTACTTTTAAATATACTCCGAAAATGAGTTGAAACATCATCCCGAGCCATGGAATAAACAGCGCATAAGCTACAATACTATATAGTCTTAGCGAAGTGTCTACTCTAGTGTAACATTTAACGCCAGCAATAGTCCCGGTGGTTAAACCTATTATTATACTTACTAGGAAACCGAAAATTGTTAACTCTATTGTTGCAGGTAAATGGTCTAGTATTTCAGCGAGAACGGGTCTTCTACCCCAGATAAGCGACCTACCAAAATCACCTCTAATAATTCCAAGAATATAATCTACATACTGAACATGGTATGGCTTATTTAGCCCAGCTTCCTCCTTTAACCTCTCAATGTATTCTGGAGGAGCTTTCATACCAACCATTGCTGTTATAGGGTCTCCTGGCATAATCCTTAAAATTATGAATACTATGGTTAGTAAAGTAAATACTATAGGTATTGTCATGAGCATTCTAACAACGATGTATGTCCTAAGTGTAGCCATGAACAATCACTTAAGTAGGTTGTAGGAAAAAAGTTTTAAGCTAAAATATTTTTCTATTTTCCTCATGCACCCCCCTATTCCTTCCAATATAGTAGCCAATATCTGAATAGCATTGTTGCATCTAGAACTATTCCGCCTACATTCTTCTTAGCAGCAACGAATAATTTTCCTTGTATTAAAGGTATTATTGGTACGTCTTCAGCAAGTATTTCCTGTACTTGTTCATAGTATGGTGTTCTTTCCTCTATGGTTTCTTTCATAGTTGCTTTATCAAGCAAGCTGTCTACCTCTGGGTTAGCGTATCCTGAGCCAGTCCATTTATTAGCGGCACTATGTAGGAATGGTGTTGTATAGTCATCTGGATCTATGTAGTCTGGATACCATCCGTATAATGATAATTGTAGTGCTCCTTTACGTGTAAACTCTAAATACTGTGTCCATTCAGCGTTCTTAATAGTTACTTTAATCATTCCTGTAGCTTCAAATTGCTCCCTAAGAACTGCCGCAAGGTCCTTCTCGGTGTCACCATAGTGTGTTGGCGTATACCACAATTCTATTTCTAACGGATTATCTTCGTTATAACCTGCTTGCTGTAGTAGGTTCCTAGCGAGTTCTAAGTTTGGCTCCTCGCCGTACTTCTCCTTGAAAACATCTTTGTGACTCCACATACCCTTAGGTATGAGGCTGTATAGCGGTTCCCATGTGTTCAGGTATACTCTTTCACAAATATCTGCTCTATCAATAGCTGCTGCTAAGGCTTGTCTAACAAGTTTGTTGTCTGTTCCAGGCATTTGCGTATTAATAATTATATATCTTATTGCTGCACCAGGGACCTCAATTACCTGAATATCTGGATTCTTCTTTAAACTTTCAATATCTGCTGGGTTCAGCGTTCTCCACGCAATATCTATTTCTCCTCTTTCAAGAGCAAGCCTTAACGTTGTTGCATCTTTAAAGAACCTTATAATAACTCTCTGAATCTTAGGTTTCTCACCATGGTAATACGGGCTAGCTTCCAGTACAAGCTCTTGATCTCTAACCCACTTAACGATCTTATATGGTCCTACACCACCTGCTGTTTGGTCGCTGTCTATTTCGTCAGGTTTGTAGTCTGGGTGAACCGGGAAGTATGGTGGTGTCGCTAATAATGCTAGGAAGTAAGACACAGGTTTCTTCAGTATGAATTTAACGGTGTAATCGTCAACAGCAACGACATCTTCAACAAACTCCGTTACTAGCCATGCCGGGTCTCCCTGTATCTTCATAACTCTCTTAATGCTTCTAACAACGTCATGTGCTGTACACGGTGTTCCATCGGCAAATTTCAAATCTTTCTTCAAATGGAATATGTATACCTTACCTTCTTCCTGAACTTCGTGAGACTCTGCAATACCATATGTAAGTTCAGTTGTTCCAGGCTTATACCTCATTAAACCCTCCATAACGTTGTTAAGTACTTCCCATGTGAAGAAATCGTAGGCGTTAGCAGGGTCTAGGTCGCTGACCTTGTCGGTAACACCTATAACTATTTGGGAAAGTGCTGGAGTAGGTGAAGGACTAGGACTTGTGGTCGGCGATGGTGTTGCCGTGGGTTTAAATGTTGCCATAAACGCGGCTGCTACTGCTAGGAGGACAATGGCTGCTATGATTAATGCTTTCATATTCAATAACATAGCTTTCCTCATAACCTACACACACCTATGCTTATCTTAGTATTTTATGCTAAAGTCGGCTAAGCGTACCTAAAAAATTTTTCTCATTAAAACCTAAAGACCTTTAACTAAAATTTAAAGAAACAATCTTACGTCATAATACTTTTTAGCGAAAAAGCAATTTGTGTTACTGTTCTAAGTTTTTCCCTTAAAACACCTATTTGAGGCCTATAGATGATTATTTCTTTAACTCCCTCCTTAATATCTAGTCCAAGTACTTTAGCTACTACTTTAACTTCCATTTCTCCTCTAACAATAGCTGCTCCTTCACCATAGCTTGGATTAAGCTCTATAATTATGGGTAAAAGTATTTTATCCCATTCGTCCTCAGTAAGCATGTTCTTCAGAAACTCTAGTTCTTTACGTCTG
>QMRV01000263.1 GCA_003649445.1 Thermoprotei archaeon
TTCAATACTGTATTTTCTAATAGTGAACGTGCTTCCTCTACGGGAAACTTCTTTCAACGTTAAATGTGCTCTAAAACCTTCAGGAGGTAGCGGTCCTTCAACTATTGGTCTAGCATAAGTTATGCTCCGACCTGCTCGGAAAGCTAATCTTCTTATAAAGCTTTCTAGTTCCTCAGGATTCTCGAAAGCGACATTTGTTGGCATCCATTCAAAGTCCCTATGATAAACATATACTGGTATACCGTAGCCGTCGCAAACAATATCTTCAACGTAAGGATCTCTGTACATAGGATCTATTTTACCGTATCCTACAAGGTCTCTTATTATGTAGTACTTGATTTTGTTTATAGATTCTTTTTGAAGTTTAATTTTGAACTCTTTTGCAATTTTATCTATAGTTTCAGAGAGTGCCTCTGAGGCTTTCTTATAATCTCTTAATGCTGTTATAGGTATTCTTGCTTCTTCAAGTATTAGCTCCTTTATCTCTTTGTAGTACATCTTCTCTTCAGGAACGAGATATGGTTCTAGAACACTGTATCTCAAAATTCCTTTCTCATCAACATATATCATTACATATGCGTATGGCGGGTTTACAGCATAAATGTTCTTTACAAGAACCCTTTTCTTAGGTTTTTCCTTTTTCACCTCTGCAGGGATAGTTTTGGCTACGGCTTTTTCCTTCCCTAAACTAGTATCTGAACTATTGTTCAATTTTCTCTTTATCTTCTCTAAAATACCCATTCAGTTTCCCTAAAAACATTTCTTTCTAACTATTCCCAAGTATATTTAAGATTGACTGCTTTAAAGTAAATTTTGCTATAGCAGGTATTTTCGCCTTATTTGCACTTAGACTAGTATGGTACTTTTCTAAGCTGTTCGATTCTTACTCCTTGTGCTCCTATGGTGTATGTTACTATAAGGCCTCTTTTAGGTATCTTCTTATGTTTCTTAAATATCATTAGATACCTTACTTCAGTACCAATAATACTTACTTTAAGTTCGACTATTATGTCAAATAACCTTTCCATGATTAACAGCACATCTTCCCTTATCACATTGGGGGTTACCTGTAGGATTATACATGTGTTCCACGTTTTTGCATAGTGTTTTAATTTCATAACATCCTCGTACGATATTTCTGTTAACGACGATGCATCAATAATCACTATAGACCTTGGTAATTCCTTGCTAAGTATATTCCATAACTCATTAATATTAGTTATTGAGTGGTACTCCCATAGATGCTCTCTTTCAGCAGTTCGCACGTCTAAACCTACGTTTGTTGCTGCTTCTCTATAATCCTCTACATCATCCTCTAGAACGATATATGCTACCCTCATATTAGCCTTAGAAACATTGTACCCTATTCTATGCAAGAGAAGATAAGGGTAAGTATCTGGTGAACCTTCAATCAATATAGTTGTTCCTGGCTTTAATGTACCTAAATACTCGTCTAAAACCGGTATGCCGAGCCTTATCGGTCTCTCCAAGAGGTCCCCCCTGTTTAACTACTTAGCTGTAATGTGTTTCTAACTTAGAGAAATATATTAGGTTACAGATATTATACGACTACTAGAACTCTTTAAAAAGGAAAAAAGAAAAGGTTATGTATTCTTTTTTATTTCATTTTCTTTTTTCGCCTTGCTTGAGCTACATTCATTCTATAAGTTTTACCCTTAGTAGTTCTTTAATTATGAAGTTCACAGGCTCTTCAAGATCCTCTCTTTTAATTCCCGTAGCATCAGCTACTTTATCTATTATCTCATTAACTGTTAATTCTCCGCTACATAGAAGCCATATGTAAAACGCCGCAGGGTTCAACGTGTAAGCATGATCTTCGTCTAAACTAATAATATATCCTTCGTCGCTTCTTCCTACAGGTGTTCCTCTTCTTACAGGTTTTTTACCTAAAATTTCTTCTGTCATTACTACTCCCTTCATCCGCCTTTTCTACCGAATTTTTTAAATGACATTCTCTTGTAAGGGCGTCTAGAAACTTCAGCTTTAGGGGAGTTTTCTGGTATCTTATTGGAAGCTACAACTTCACTATCGTCAAGTCTCACTATTTCTCCTTGCTTTCCTATATTTAGCTGTGCTACTCCCCTAAATGCTGTGACAAATGCTTTTTTAAGTCTAATAACCTCTCCTGCTTTAATACTACCAGCTTTTCGTCCCCAAAGGGTCATTCTTGTTCTTCCGGTTTCATCGCCTACAAGTGCTTCCGATATTATTCTAGAACCTTTTCTTGTCTGAATAACCTTAGGTTTACTCGCCTCTAGAACTCTTACCTTTATTATTATATTGTCCATTCCAGGTTTGAGATCCTTAATTTTTACTTCTTTACCCAAATGTTTTCCACTCTTTCACACTTAGCGTCCCAGCAAGAAATCGTTTACGATTTCTTGCGGGACAAGTCCCATTTATAGGCCGTATTATATAAACTTTATCCCGTAAGAAATGCTATATATAAGCCAGCTACTTCAACGGGCAGTGTTAGTATCAGTAATTGCCAAATTATTTGTTTTAATATGTCGCTTTCTGCTCCAGCAGCTTTTGCAAAGAAAATTTTGTTTATTATTGCCGAGCCTGTAGCTAAGAGAGCTGCTGCAAGAGCCGTATTTACTGCTATTTTCTTTGCTGATAAGAGAGAAAACACTGTGAAGATGAGAGCTTCAGCGCTTACAAGTCCTCCGAAAATGGACGACACTATTACTCCATGTTCTCCGAAGGCAAAGGTAGCATATGTTACTACTATGAGCATTGCTGTAAATATTAGGAGAGCTCTTAGGGCTATGGAGTAGCTTATGGGCTTGGCTATTTCCATACCCTTAATCTTCTCTTCGGAAATAGGTATTGGTGCTGCAAATGCCAGCTTAACCATGAAGTATCCCTCAAGAGCGGATATTAGGAACGCTATAGCGAAGATCATGAAGGAAACTTCGCCAAGTATTGTATATCCTACAGTAACAGCTAACATTACGAGAGTTAACATGGTATTTCTAAAAACCATAGCTGTAGAAGCTATTATTATACTTCCAGAAACTATAGGGTTAGGAATCCTCAGATGCTTTCTTAGTTTAATTACACTTACAACTGCTGCTTCGCTGTGGACTAGTCCTCCGAAGAATGAGAAATACTCTATTGCTTTAGGTCCTTTAATCTTCACTAGAAAGTATCCTAGCAATGAGAAAACTAAAATAACAACGAAGAATATGTAAAGAACTTTAAAGTTGATTACATGCAGGAATGGATCGTAAACATCAACGGCGAGAAATGGGCCTAGAAGAAATACTATGATACCTATTTCGAGCATTGAAAGAAGCTCCTCATACGTTATGAACCTTATTAGAGCTTCTATTCTTAGCTTCGTAGCTAACATGAACGTTACGAAA
>QMRV01000264.1 GCA_003649445.1 Thermoprotei archaeon
AATGTTTCTAATTGCATCCTACTGGCTGCTGTAAGCGATGTAATTAAGCCCGATATTGATATTATTACTCCTAAGAAGTCGAGTTCTATGGGGGAGAAGAAAAATATTAATAATAATCCTACTATGAAACCTATTATTCCAAGTATGAATACTATGAACGCTGCTATGCTCCATTCTAAACCTAGAAATCTTATTGTTTTCCCATGTTTACCCATTCGTTTTCTCCAATGATTGTTTTATGTGTTTTCCTATTTATTTCTTAAATGTTTTCTATGTGTTTTCTTGGTTTCTTATTTTCATGAAGTCTTTTTCAAATCTTTTGGTTACTAGTATCCTATATTTCATGTGCTTCTTCTAGTTCCTCTACGAATTCCCTATAGTTTCTTACTTCTCCTTTCTCAATGTTTTTCTCTGCTTCCTCTATCGCTTTCATTGTTTCTTTGTTTCCAATATTTCTATTGTTTCAAGAACTTCTTCTAATAGTTTATGAACTTTTAGCAGTAATTTCCTATCTTCCTCCGTTAGTAGGGACGGTTTATGGGTGCTCATTGCCTATTATACCTGGGTTGTTATTTTCTTACGTTTTAACATTGTTTATGGTTTCACTTTTTGTTTAAACTGTGTGTATGTTGCTGTGTTCACGTGTCTACTTCTTCAACATATTTTTCAAGAAGTTTTCTAGTGGCTTCGCTAACGTTAATATGGGTTATTCAAGTTTCTCTTTAAGCTTCCTAGGTATTCTAGTAGAGGCAACTATGCTTGGCAAGTAAGCTACCGTAATACGATGTTATAGGTTTTGTTTTCTGAAAAGTTTTTTATAATATGTTTTTAGTTTGATTTTTAAGTCTAGGTATTCGTGCATTATTTTTACTTCAACTTCTGTTTTTAGCTGGTTGTTGCGTGTAAGTATTGGTTTGCCTTTTGATATTATTTCATATGCTAGTATGGGTGGTGCTTCATTCAATATTATGAGGTCTACGGGTTTTTTAACTGCGTCTTCGATTTCATGTATTAGGCTTACGTGTTCTTTCCAGCTAATTTCTCTATTTACGTGGATTGCTACGTCTACGTCTCTTTTCCAACCTATTTTACCTGTAGCATAGGAGCCGAAAACATATGCGAAGTTAATGTAGGGGTGTTTTTCGAGAACCGTTCTAACGGTGTGTACGAGTTTTTTAATGTCCAGTGTTTGTGATGGTGGATCTATTTTTCTTTTGTTAACATTGTTTTTTATTTCGTAAGCTATGTTTTGAAGCTCATTAATTGACTTTAATGCTTCATATATTTTAGCAGGGTTTATTTTAGCATATGCGTGAACAAGTAGGTTTCTTAGCCCTATCCAGAGTTCTAAAAGTTTTGCATTGTTTTCACTTAGAATTTCAGCTTCAGCTAGTATGTGCGCTATGTCCCTATATCTGTCCGGTTTTTCAAGACCTATTAGTGAACATATTCGGAAACCTACATCGATTAATGCTTCAACAGCTAGGTGCAAGTATCTTTCAACAGCCCCTCTATGGATAGGGTTTTTTGCGAACCCATCTACGTTTGTGATTTTGCTTTTTAAACTGCGGAGTATTCGTAGATAACTTTCTACTAAAGCTAGTCTCTCATTAATTACTGTCATAACGTTAAACTTCCAAGTTACAATACGTGATTTACTCTTTTCTATAGTGTTTTTTACTTAGTTGGAATTATTCATTTGTTTTGTAGGTTAGCGTGATGCTTATATGTGATGGTTGGATGGTTATTGTTGCTTCTTTTTCTGCTAATGCTTCTACGAGTTTCGGTACTATTTTGCTTGCATTAAGAATTTCTATCATCAATATTTTCTCTTCTTTGAATATATAGTGTTCTTTACTTCGTTTTGCATATACCATTGTTCTTAATGTTTCAAGTTTTAACTCCGTTAATTGTTCTACCGTTTTATAGTTATCCGTATATTCTGTATGTTGGTGGGTTGTTTAGGTATGATAAGCCTAAGTAGAGTGTGTAGGTTAGGTTTTGAACTGTTTCCTCTATTCTTTTAAGTTTCTTTATTAGGATTAGTATTCCGTAGTATAGTGCTTTCCCACGTGTTGTTGCTAGCTCTATTTTTAGGAGGATTTGTTGGATTGTTTTTCTTAGGGTTGGGCTTTTAACTGTAGGTACTATTTTTGAGGTAAGCCATAGGAGTGAGCGTTCAAGTTTGGTGAGAAGATGCCAAGACCTGTTTGCTAGGGCTTTTCTAATGTACTTTCTCAGATGAGCTTGGGTTATTTTCTTGGGGAGAATTATTTTGGTTAGGGTTTCCTTTATTTCCTTGTCTAGTTTACTTTTCTCCTCCATGTTTGAGATAATCATCATTGCATATGATTCAGTTGTGTAGCTCAAGTTCGCCGAAGCCTCTAACCTAAATGGTTTAGGTTATGACATAAAAGTATTGCTTATTCCAGTGTTTTCGCCTACTAATATGGGGGTTGCTGTTTTGTGTTTACTGTTTATGCTTTATTAAGTGTTGGTGTTGCTGCTGGTTGAGAGTTTGCTTATGGTTTATTTTTGTTTTGTTATTTGTTTTATATTTTCTTTTAGGTCTAGTAGTTCTGTTAGTGCTTTTATTTTTAGGTTGAATATTTCTTCCTTGTTTTCTTCAATTATTGGTATGCCTTTTAGCGCCTCTATTATGAGTTCGGGTGGTGCGCTGTTTAAGCATATTAAATGTATTTTCTCCTCGTTTACTTCTAGTGTTTTTGCCGCTGTTATTTGGAGTTCTCCTAGTTCGTAGAGGCTGTATTTTTTGCTCATTAGGACTGCTATGTCGTAGTCTCCTTTTAAGGCGTAGCCTTTGGTTTTTCCTCCGAAAAGATATGCTGCTCTAACTTTCCCCTTAAATGCTTTGAAGAGTTTGCTAACTATGTTCCCTATTTCTTCTTCAACGCTTTCTTTAGGGTCTATGTTTTTGTTTTTAATGTTTTCTACTATTGTTGAAGCTATTCGTGGCGCGTCTTGTTTAAGTTTTTCCGAGAAATCTCTAATTTTCTTCCTGTTAACTGTCGCGTATGCGTGGACAAGTATGTTTCTTAGCCCGGCCATTGATTTGAGAAGTTCAGCGTCGTGTTCTCTTAGAACACCTAGATCGTAAAGTATGTAGCCTATTTCAGAATATGTTTTAGGCTCCCTGTATTTTAAAGCGGAAATAATCATTAACCCTAAATCTAGTAGGGCTTGAATAATTAGTTGAACTAGTCTTTCAATGCCTCTGTAGCTTCTCTCAACTTTAAGCTCCTTAACAAGATCGTTTACTAGTTTGGTTTGCTGAACTATTCTTTCTAAAATCCTCATAGAACCTCACTAATACTAAATATTGAACTGCAAGATTTTCTCTCCTACTAAAGTGTTAGTGTTCATTTTG
>QMRV01000265.1 GCA_003649445.1 Thermoprotei archaeon
CTAGCAGAGTGGATCAATAAAGAGTGGAGCCGCCTAGGAGGCAGAAAAACTGAAAGCAGAAACTTATCAACTTTAGAAATACTGCTATTTCCATTTCTAATACCTCTGTGCCTCTTTTTAGAACCCTCTTCTAGTGAACCGCCAGAAGAAGTACACGACGAAGAAGAATGGGAAGAAGAGGAAGAATGGTACTTCAGCATAATATGTTATAAACAGCAATACTTCTATGAAGTAGCAAAAAACATAACATCTAGAAACGAGGAACTAGAAGACGAAATAATAGTCAAAGACGTAACACAGCAGTACTTGTACTAAATATAACTCTATAGAAAACTAACCTACTTAAGCAAAATATAGACTTAACTATATTTACTCGTAAAATAAATAAAAATATTTGCATACAAGAAAAATATTAAGTATCATGAAAACAATAGATTACACATTACTTTCAAAAAACATTCTCTAACTTGCGCTTCAGTGTTTCAAGTCTTTCTCTTCTCTCAGGGATTTTATCTAAAAGAAAATTAATGGAATTTCTTTCAACATCATCAATAACACTCCAAACATCAGCCGAAGAAACTTCACCGCGCTCAACCATGTTCACTAAAGTTTCTACAACCCAGTTCAATGAAACACTTTTTCCAACACCCCTAACATAGTCT
The DNA here is from genome assembly GCA_003649445.1 of Thermoprotei archaeon. The sequence goes on from QMRV01000265.1 coordinate 663, forward strand.
AAAATAATACCCTCAACTCTCCTATGAAAACTACCCATAGCACACCACTTACTCTATAGTAAGGCTACATAGGTATTAAAATGTTCACCAAAATTCCCGAAACTTCTCCAATAACTATGAAACTATTTCTAAAAATATTCTCCTTAAACACATAATTCTGCCTTGTAATAAGCTATCAATAGACATATTGCGCGATTAAAGCAAACTATAGTATCGAAAAACACTTAAAACAAGAACAAACAGGTCCTATAGACAGTAAGAGAAACGAAAGTAGCGTAGCCACTACTCAAATTAGCTAAATGAAGTTAAAGCGTACTCCAAACAGTATTTCTCGACTTCAATTACAAGGCACGGCTAGCAATTACAGGTATACAAAGCTCTTCCTTGAATACCCACTTCTTGCCTTCAACGTACTTCCAGAACCATGGAGCCACTTTCCTCATATCAGTGCTCGACTGAATGAAGCAGCCGTAAGGCATCTCTACATCAAAGCCTTCGGCCTCACGCATAATATACTCATCATAATTGCACGGGAACTGGCCTACAACTAGCGCCTTATCAACATCAATTATAGCTGAAAACGCGCCAGGAAGCTGGCACAAAATTCTAGCGAAAACTGGGGCATCTTTTCCTTCGAAGTAAAGAAGTCTAACTGGAATAATCTTCATGTTAGCGAAAACTAAAGCCGTGTTTCCTCGCCATATAGCTTTAACATGTCTAGTAAAGTGGTAGCTGAGAACTTGTTCAGAGACTTCAGGTAAACTTGGATCCTTCTTTCTAGCCTCCTTGTATATCGTAAGAGGCCTAGCAAAAGGATTTCTCATTCGACCCTGAAGAAGAACTAAATCATAAACATCCGGAGCTTTGAGTCCATTATCCCATTTTTCAACAGGATATTCGTACAGTCTTCGAACTCGCTCAAAATCAAATTCAGGAAGTATAGCTCCTGTCTGTGGATCATACTTAGAAAGAGGACTTAGCGGAGACCACCTCAAGTACTCATAGCCTTCAACCACTATTAAGGGCTCGCTTTCAAAGTAATCAATATACTTTCTAACTAAAGGAGGCGGAACTAGAGCTACTATCAAAGTATATGAACCTACATTATAGACATCCCTAACTGTTGTAGTGAAAGGAGGAGCCCTCCTAATATTTAGCTTAGGAAAAATTGCCGCCAACATTAATAGATTAGTTTTCTTTAAATCAATCAGAAACTTAAACTGCCCCTTCCTACGAAAGTTATACAACATCCTATGAAGAGTAGAAATAGAAAGCCCGCTTATTCTCGCTGCTTCACGTAAACTCCAAGCCTTAGTGGCGGCTTTCATAAACTTCCATTCGTTCTGCTTTACTCTAGGTAATAATTCTGCGAATCCTTCTTTTGTAATCTTACTCATAAGTGATATAATATAGAAAACAAAGAAAAAATTTACCCTAGCGGTCAAAATAATAAGATGCCAATATTCTACTCCCTCAAGGAGTTGGATCTGGTGAAGGATCAGGATCTCCAGGAAGTTCTGGTCCGTCACTTGTAGCTACAACGACATGACCAGTAAATATGAAAACTAAGACTAGTAGAGCTACGATGAATCTAGGATTGCTAAGTAGTTTCTTCGCCATTAACAGTAGAGCTTCTTTCTTCATATTTACCACAAATATCTTTTCCCAAAAACCTATTTAAATTTGAGTATGATCTGAAATAAAGCATCAAAAAGGAACAAACACAAAACTAGCAGAGCTTCAAACATGCGGCAAAACACTAGTAATAAACCCAAAATAAGCCCCTAATCAAACAAAGCAAGCCCTGAACAAACTCAAACCCTAAAACCCAAAAAATATACAATAATACTTCGATGGCAATTATTCAAGAAAAAATAGTCAAAAAGCTGCTGAAAATCTAGTTGAAGAAACTAAGAATTCATTTATTATCTAAAGACATCTAGGTAAACTGTGTTCAAAGTAGAAGACTATATTGCGAGAAAACTTCCCCTAGTCTGTATGGCTCACAGAGGCTTTTCTGGACGATACCCTGAAAATACTCTACTAGCCTTCCAGAAAGCAATCGAAATAGGCGCAGATGTAATCGAGTTCGACGTAAGATCGAGTAAAGATGGGGAACTAGTAGTAATCCACGACTCAACAGTCGACAGAGTATCTAACGGTACAGGCAGAGTAGATCAATTGACTTTAGCAGAACTCAAAAAACTCGACTTAGGGCTAGGACAGAAAATACCGACACTTAAAGAAACCTTAGACCTAGTCGCTGGAAAAACAGGACTAAACATCCATGTTCGAGTCAAAGGCAAGCAACTAGACAGAGTAGTTGAACTAATAAAAGAATACGATATCGTAGAAGAAGCATTCATAGTAACAAAAGATCCTCAAGAAGTCCTAAGACTCCGCAAAAAGTATCCAGAGATACATATTTGTTCGCTTTACGGACAAACAAACCCAAACTACCTAGAATTATCAGAAAAACTAGGCGTAAAAATACTTCAAGCAAACATAGCTGGCCCCTACCTCTCCCGAAAATGGGTAGAAAAATGTCATCGAAAAGGCTTCGTGGTAGCAGTTTTCTGGGCAGACACTTTCAGCGACATAATGCACTACATGAAGTTGGGAGTAGACGGAATACTAACAAATTTCCCAGATAACTTCAAAGAAGTTGCGAAAAAGTGTTCTCTCAGCGAAACACATTAAAAAAGTTTATA
>QMRV01000266.1 GCA_003649445.1 Thermoprotei archaeon
ACTAGGGTATATGAAAAAAATTATGGTAGTTAAGTGATACCTATGGTTTGCCGTGTAAAGGTTAAGGTCAGGGTTAAAGATAGAGTAGTTGAAACCAGAGCTCTAGTAAATAGTGGTTTTGAGACAGATGCTCCAGATATAGTCATACCTACTAATATAGCTAGACAGTTAAATCTGTGGCCTCCGCGAACAAATATCACAGCTATTCTCGACACTGGTGGAGGTGAAGTAGTAACCCCATACTATGAGAACCGCGGGATATTAGAGTTAATTCTTGACGATAGAGAAAACATAAGGATAAAAGTTAACATTATAGTTAATCCACACATAGATGAGATAGCTTTAAGCGATTATGTATCAAGTTTACTTGGAATAGTACTTTTAGACATTAAGAAAGGACTGTGGAGGCTGAAAGACGATCCCCTGGAAAAAGTTAGGACTTAAAACAGTGCTTACTTAAATGGGAAAAAATGAATCCCTTGCTATTAATGCTCTATTTAAACTTACTCTACCATGTGGAGGTTGAGAAGGTTGTCTTTCACTGTTAAATACTCAGATATAGTTCTTTCCAAGATATACTCTAGAGTCGTAGAGGATTTTAGAGAACACTTAAAGGATTCCACAGATCCCAGTATAGTTTATGTAACGGATTTGGTTTCATGTTCTCAGAAGAGAGTTTTTAGGCAAAAATACCCTGAGCTAGTATTCCGCTTCGATCCAATAGCGCTTCTGGGAACGCTTGTTCATAGGGGTCTCGAAGAACTTCTTAAAGAGTATGGTTTTCAAAACGAAGTTGAAATAGTGAAAGAAGTTGAGGTTAATGGTAAAAAGTATATTATTAAAGGTAGGGTTGACTCTTTAAACGAAGACTGCGTTGTCGAAATAAAAACTGCAAGAAGCGATATAGGATTACCCTACGAACACCACATTAACCAACTGCAAATATACCTTAACCTACTAGGTAAGCAAAAAGGGGTTCTAATATATGTGACGCCGGATAGAATAACAGAGTTTTTCGTTGAAAAGAAGGATGTTAATATCGATGAATTACTTAAGGAGACTATAAATAACATTAAACATCCTAGATGGAGTTGGGAATGTCTACACCCAGACACATTGGTTTTTACACCTAATGGTTTTAAGCCAATAAAGTTCATTAAGGAAGGTGATGAAATAATTGGCGTAGACAATGCAACTAAAAAGTATAAAGTTGCGGTAGTAACAAAGGTTATCAGAAGGAAAGTAAAGTCTAATGAAAAATGTTTTCTGATAGAACCTGCTGGGTTGAACCACATTGTAATTACTGAGAACCATCCTATTCTTGTTAGGTTTAGTAAGTGGGGCAATGTGAGAGATGTTAATTCCTATAAGCAACGAGGGTACGATGTTCAAGTAACTTCGAAAACAAGATGCCGCATATTTACTGAACCACAATGGCTTACAGTTAGAGAAGTTTACGAGATTATTGAAGAAGAGAGAAACAAAAACATTAGCAGAGAATATAAGGTACAACCGTGGATGTATATACCTTATCCTACAGAGGTTAAGTATAAAGCATCTGATTTAGGTCTTACAAGCGAGCTTCTATGGCTCCTTGGACTCACAATTGCTGATGGATCTCTTAAAGGAGATTTCTCCATAAGATTAACAATAGGTGCTCATGAGGAAAAGGTTAAAGATAAAGTTGAGGAAATAGCATCAAATCATGGTATTTCATGTTCGTCGAGACTACGTGTACTTCCTCCCCCTCATGGGAAGGTATTCTTTATAGAGCTTGGTGTAAAATGGCGTAAACTAGCTAGTAGGTTTATTGTTTGGGAAAAAGATCAGGAAACTGGTAGATATGCTCCTAGAAAACACTTTGTTAATGAAATACTATACATGCACCCTGACGATCAGAAAAAGATAGTAGAGGGTATGGTTACTGGCGATGGCCACATATATGCTAATGGAGGTTTCGACTACACTACGACAAGCCCGAAACTAGCTTACCAGCTTGTTACCATGTTGCTTAGGCAAAAAATATTACCGTCACTTAAAAGTTCACATAAACAATATGGCTGGGGTGAACATCCTGTATTCCATGTGAGATGGTCAGAGCATAAAAAGAGAAAACCACAGGCATGGTTTACCGATAACGGTGTCTGGGTTAGAATTAAGAAAATAGAACCATATCCGTACGAAGGAGAGGTTTACAATTTTGAAGTAGAAAATATTGAAAACTACTTGACTCCAGCAGGTATAGTACATAATTGCAGGTATTGCGTGTTTGCTAAGATATGTCCGTATAAGGTGGTTGAATAGCGTATTGAAGATGTTAGGTTATGGTTCTTTGTACTAAGTGTGGAAAAGAAAAAGCGATAATACATGTAAGACATAGGAATATGTACCTTTGTAAGAAGTGCTTTATAACATACTTCAATATAGAGGCTGAGGTGACATTGAAAAAGGCAGGTATTTTAGACAATGTTTCTGGTAAACTAATTACTGTTGCTGTTTCGGGAGGTAAGGACAGCTTAAATACGCTTTATCTAATGAAAAAGCTAGCTGAAAAATACGGGTTTGAAGTTAACGCACTACTTATAAATGAAGGTATAAGGGGATATAGAGAGTTCACTATTAAAGCCTTCCTCAATCATGTTAAGAATTTACGTTTAGACTACACTATAGTTGATCTTAAAAAGGAACTTGGCTTCACAGTTGATGAAGCTGCTGAATTGTTTTTTCAAGGAAAAATCGAGTGGAGACCATGTACAGTATGCGGGATTACTAGAAGATATCTTTTAAATAAGTATTCTAGAGAGCTTGGAGCATCATATTTGGCTACGGGACATAACCTAGATGATGAAGTACAAACTGTTGTAATGAATATTTTAAGAGGTGACATACAAGCTCTAGTGCGTGGAGGAATAGTGGTAAGAGCTGAACATAGAAAGCTGGTGTCGAGAATAAAGCCATTGCACTATATTTATGAAAGAGAATCATTAGTGCATGCGCTGGTTGCGGGTATAAGAACACCATATGTTGAGTGCCCTTATGCCCCATTATCTCTAAGATGGAGTATTAGAGAGTTTCTAAACAAGATTGAAGCTGAAAAACCAGGGTTCAAGTATAGACTCTTAGTAAGAACTGATGAGTTAAGAGAGAGATTATGCGGCAAAGTTAGAGTTGTAGAGTTTACTGAGTGTAAAATATGTGGAGAACCTTCGTCTAAAGATGTTTGCAAAACATGTGAAATAAAACTTAAGTTAAATAATCTGCTTAGTACGGTATCTAATTGAAGACCTTGTAGGAAGGGTAAACTATAGAAAGTATCATTTGTATTTTCAAGAAAACTAGTTCTAAGGGATTATTGAGATCGAGCTTAAAAA
>QMRV01000267.1 GCA_003649445.1 Thermoprotei archaeon
ACTAGGGTATATGAAAAAAATTATGGTAGTTAAGTGATACCTATGGTTTGCCGTGTAAAGGTTAAGGTCAGGGTTAAAGATAGAGTAGTTGAAACCAGAGCTCTAGTAAATAGTGGTTTTGAGGCAGATGCTCCAGATATAGTCATACCTACTAATATAGCTAGACAATTAAATCTGTGGCCTCCGCGAACAAATATCACAGCTATTCTCGACACTGGTGGAGGTGAAGTAGTAAACCCGTACTATGAAAACTGCGGGATATTAGAGTTAATTCTTGACGATAGAGAAAACATAAGGATAAAAGTTAACATTATAGTTAATCCGCACATAGATGAAATAGCTTTAAGTGATTATGTATCAAGTTTACTTGGAATAGTACTTTTAGACATTAAGAAAGGACTGTGGAGGCTGAAAGACGATCCCCCGGAAAAAGTTAGGACTTAAAACAGTGCTTACTTAAATGGGAAAAATAGATCCCTTACTATTAATGCTCTATTTAAACTTACTCTACCATGTGGGGTTGAGAAAGTTGTCTTTCACTGTTAAATACTCAGATATAGTTCTTTCCAAAATATATTCTAGAGTCGTAGAGGATTTTAGAGAACACTTAAAGGATTCCACAGATCCCAGTATAGTTTATGTAACGGATATGGTTTCATGTTCTCAGAAGAGAGTTTTTAGGCAAAAATACCCTGAGCTAGTATTCCGCTTCGATCCAATAGCGCTTTTAGGAGCGCTTGTTCATAGGGGTCTCGAAGAACTTCTTAAAGAGTATGGTTTTCAAAATGAGGTTGAAATAGTAAAGGAAGTTGAGGTTAATGGTAAAAAGTATATTATTAAAGGTAGGGTTGACTCTTTAAACGAAGACTGTGTTGTCGAAATAAAAACTGCAAGAAGCGATATAGGATTACCCTATGAGCACCACATTAACCAACTGCAAATATACCTTAATCTACTAGGTAAGCAAAAAGGGGTTCTAATATATGTGACGCCGGATAGAATAACGGAGTTCTTTGTTGAAAAGAAGGACATTAACATCAATGAATTGCTTAAAGAAACTATAGACAATATTAAACATCCCAGATGGAGCTGGGAATGCTTACATCCAGATACATTGGTTTTTACGCCTAATGGTTTTAAGCCAATTAAATTCATTAAGGAAGGTGATGAAATTATTGGCGTAGATAACGCAACTAAAAAGCATAAAGTTGCAGTAGTAACAAAGGTTATCAGAAGGAAAGTAAAACCCTATGAGAAATGTTTTCTAATAGAACCTGCTGGACTGAATCACATTGTAATTACCGAGAACCACCCCATTCTTGTTAGGTTTAGTAAGTGGGGTAGTGTGAGAGATGCTATTTTGTACAAGCAACGAGGATATGGTGTTCAAGTAACTTCTAAAACGAGATGTCGTGTATTTACTGAACCACAATGGCTTACAGTTAGAGAAGTTCATGAGATTATTGAAGAGGAGAAGTATAAAAACATTAGTAGAGAATATAGAGTACAACCGTGGATGTATATACCTTACCCTACAGAGGTCAAGTATAGAGCATCCGATTTAGGTCTCACAAGAGAACTTCTATGGCTTCTTGGACTCACAATTGCTAATGGGTCTCTTAAAGGAGATTTCTCTATAAGGCTAATAATAGGCGCTCATGAGGAAGAAGTTAAAAATAAAGTTGAGGTAATAGCATCAAATCATGGTATTTCATGCTCATCGAGACTACGTGTGCTTCCTCCTCCACATGGGAAGGTATTCTTTATAGACCTTGGTGTAAAATGGCGTAAACTAGCTAGTAAGTTTATTGTTTGGGAAAAAGACCAGAAAACGGGTAGATATGCTCCTAGAAAACACTTTGTTAATGAAATACTATACATGCACCCTGACGACCAGAAAAAGATAGTGGAAGGTATGGTTACAGGTGATGGCCACATATATGCTAATGGAAGTTTTGACTATACTACGACGAGTCCGAAACTAGCCTACCAGCTTGTTACCATGTTGCTTAGGCAAAAAATATTACCGTCACTTAAAAGTTCACATAAACAATATGGCTGGGGTGAACATCCTATATTCCATGTGAGATGGTCAGAGCATAAAAAGAGAAAACCACAGGCATGGTTTACTGATAACGGTGTCTGGGTTGGAATTAAGAAAATAGAACCATATCCATACAAAGGAGAGGTTTACAATTTTGAAGTAGAAAATATTGAAAACTACCTGACACCAGCAGGTGTAGTACATAATTGCAGGTACTGCGTGTTTGCTAAGATATGTCCATATAAGGTAGTTGAATAGCATATTGAAGATGTTAGGTTATGGTTCTTTGTACCAGATGTGGAAAAGAAAAAGCAATAATACATGTAAGACATAAGAACATTTGCCTTTGCAAAAAATGTTTTATAACATACTTCAATACAAAGGCTGAAGAGACACTAAAAAAGGCAGGTATTTTAGACAATATCTCAGGGAAGTCGATTACTGTTGCTGTTTCAGGAGGTAAAGACAGCTTAAATACACTTTATTTAATGAAAAAGCTAGCTGAAAAATATGGATTCGAAGTTAATGCCCTACTTATAAATGAAGGTATAAGGGGATATAGAGAGTTCACTATTAAAGCCTTCCTCAATCATGTTAAGAATTTACGTTTAGACTATACTATAGTTGATCTTAAAAAGGAACTTGGCTTCACAGTTGATGAAGCTGCTAAGCTATTCTTTCAAGGAAAAATCGAGTGGAGACCTTGCACGGTATGCGGGATTACTAGAAGATATCTTTTAAATAAGTATTCTAGAGAGCTTGGAGCAACATATTTGGCTACAGGACATAATTTAGATGATGAAGTACAAACTGTTGTAATGAACATTTTAAGAGGTGACATACAAGCTCTGGTGCGTGGAGGAATAGTGGTAAGAGCTGAACATAGAAAGCTAGTGTCGAGAATAAAGCCATTGCACTATATTTATGAAAGAGAATCATTAGTGCATGCACTGGTTACAGGTATAAAAACACCGTATGTTGAGTGCCCTTATGCTCCATTATCTCTAAGATGGAGTATTAGAGAGTTTCTGAACAAGATTGAAGCTGAAAAACCAGGGTTCAAGTACAGACTCTTAGTAAGAACTGATGAGTTAAGAGAGAGATTACGCGGCAAAGTTAGAGTTGTAGAGTTTACTGAGTGTAAAATATGTGGAGAACCTTCGTCTAAAGATGTTTGCAAAACATGTGAAATAAAACTTAAATTAAATAATCTGCTTAGTACGGTATCTAATTGAAGACCTTGTAGGAAGGGTAAACTATAGAAAGTATCATTTGTATTTTCAAGAAAACTAGTTCTAAGGGATTATTGAGATCGAGCTTAAAAA
>QMRV01000268.1 GCA_003649445.1 Thermoprotei archaeon
AGGTAGGTTATAGGTGTCACCTTCTATGGTAACGCATCTTTCCTGCATAGCTTCTAATAGCGCGCTTTGGGTTTTAGGTGATGCTCTATTTATCTCATCAATTAAGACTATGTTCGCAAATATAGGGCCTAAAACAGTTCTTAATTCTCCTGTTTTAGGATCTACTATTTTCGCGCCGATTATGTCTGAAGGTATCATGTCCGGGGTCATTTGTATTCTTTTAAATTTCAACCCTAGAACTTCGGCAAATAGCTTGGCCATCAGTGTTTTCGCTGTGCCTGGAGGGCCTTCGATGAGCATATGTCCTCTACTTAGGAGAGTTACCGTCATTAACTCTATTTCCCTTAACCTGTCTATAACATAGTCGCTAATAGTTCTTTGTATTTTTTCGAAAATTTTCTGCGCTAAAGTAGTCAACGTTTATTCCCGCATAAGTTTTGTTATTATTCTGCTTCTTTCCCTAAATACTTTCTCCTTATTCTCCTCAGCAACTCTCCTAATTTCACCTTTAATCTTAGAAATCCATTCTTTCAATCCTATATCAAACCATATGTCTTTAAATTCGCTAACAAGTTTAGCCATTAACGTAACAGATCTACCTACATTAGCTGCTTCTAAGAGTGTTTCATTATCGTTTAAAACATCTCCTTGCACATTAAAGAAGGATAATGCAAATGGAGGTATTATGAAACCCATGGAGTTTAGCGTAGCATACATTAGGGATATGAGCTGTATTTCACCACTATCGTTGCCTACAGCGATAATGCCTGCTACTTTACCTTCAACCCAGCTTCTACCGCTAACGAAAATCATGTTTTCTAAAGCAGTTAATCTATCAATTACTCTTTTAATTATACTCGATGGAGAGTACCAGTATATTGGTGTTGCAAAAATTACCCCATCAGCTTTAAGTATCTCGTCATATATTTTCCTCATATCATCGTCAATAACACAGGGGTATCTACATGCTAGAGGTTCATCAGATAAACATCCAATGCAGTCTTTAATATCATACTCGTAAAGATTAATGATTTCTGTTGTTGCACCAAGTTTCTTTGCTGCTTCCAAGGCTATTTTCAGCAATTTGTAAGTATTACCGTATGTTCTAGGCGATCCATTTAAACCCAAGATGTATACCATGGGTAATCACCCAAGACCATGCTATCTAGAAACCTACTCTGCTAAACAGTAAATAATTTTCTAAAATTATTGTAAATAATTTTCTTGACATCCTCAACACTAAGCTTCTTTACCTTTGAAACATATTCTACGGTTTCCTTCACCATTAGCGGGTTAAGTTTCAAACCACGATAAATATAGGGCCCATCACTTTCAGTAAGTAGAAATTCTAAGTCCAAGTAATCTATGATCCTTCTATGCTTGTCTTGAATTGTGAAAGCAGGGTTTATTGAAATAAAGTAGCCTGAATATGTTATCTCATCTACGAGTTCTATGGGTCCTGTATACCAGTGGAAAACCGCTTTCTCAATATCGTATTTTCTAAGAAGTTCTAGGACTTCGCTCCATGTATTTACTGCATGTATGTTTACAGTTAACTCATACTCTCGTGCTGCTTGAAGAAACTCCATGAAGAATTCTCTTTGCCTATCTATTGTCTCAGGAACAAATTTTCTATCTAGACCTATTTCACCTAAACATTTAACATCGTATTTACCTATAAGGTTAATTACTTCCTTAACATATTTTCTAGGAGTATTGCTCACCTCCCAAGGATGTATTCCAATACATGGTACGATGTTATTGAATTTAGAGGCCAAATTTAGTGTTTCAATAGAAGATTCAAGGTCGTCTGAAACTGCGGCAATAACAAGTACCTTCAAATATTCTACCATGTCGTTGATATCATACTCGTAAAGGTGGCAGTGCGAGTCTACATAAGGTATATTCAAAACCCACCCCTCATTGTCGCACATTATATGGACATGTTTCTCATGTTTATTTAAAATTATGTTAGGTACTTTTATTTTAAACTTTAAAAATACAGAAGTACGCTAATAGCGAGGATAAGGGCGTAATGTTAGTAGCTATGGGGAGAGAAACTATGAAAGCATGTAGAGTCGCAATTTACGTAGGACCTAAATGTGTGACATGTAAGGAGATGATTGAGGAAATATGTGGTGCAGATAATAGGCTGAATTTGGGATTAACTGTAGAAGTTATTGAAAAAGAGCATGAATATTTTAAGAAAACAAGAGCTCCTATGACTGTGTTTTTCGGCGTTTTTGATGGAAGACTAAGGTACGTCGGTTGGATGTGCTGCCATATGGTTAGGGTTATTGAGAAAAACTTAATAATGCTTGCTAAGTCAGTGAAAGCTAAAATACCTAAGGATTTACTGGAAACTCTTCGACAATTAAATAAATTGAATATTGAAATGTTCACTTCACCTCTATGTCCTACAGGTTGTCCAGATATTGCTGAAGCATTAGCTAACATCGTTACTGCATGCAGTAATGTTTCCTGCACTGTTGTAGGAGCTATAGAAGCTCTAGATTTAATGGACGAACTTGGAATTTCAAAATTACCAACATTAATTTTAAATAACAAGCTGAAATGCTCTCCTAGAGGTAAATCTGTTAAAGATGCTTATAATAGTTTAAAGGAAATCATAGTTAAAAACTTGGATAAGATAAGATGATAATTTATTTAGCAAAGAAGTTAAATAGTATTCCAACATCTTAAGCTTTTAGGTGAAAATTTTGTACCAATGGAATTAAAACAGTTAAAATCTATACTTAACCCTGAACTTCTACCAAATAAATGGTATAACATTGTTCCAGAACTTCCTGAACCCCCTCCACCACCTTTAGATCCGCAAACATTAAAGCCGATAAGTATTTCTAAGCTTGAAAGACTATTTGCGAAGGAGCTAATTAGACAGGAAGTCTCTACTGAAATTTTCATAAAAATACCTGAGGAAATTAGAGAAGCGTATATTGAACTTAGCAGACCAACGCCGCTCTTTAGAGCTTATAGGCTTGAGAAAGCGCTGAATACTCCAGCTAAAATATACTTTAAGTATGAAGGAGTCTTACCTACAGGAGCTCATAAGGTAAATACTGCAGTAGCTCAAGTATATTACAATAAGGTTCAAGGCATTGAAAGAGTTGTTACAGAAACTGGAGCTGGGCAGTGGGGTAGTGCGCTATCACTTGCAGGGGCAATATATGGTGTTAAAGTTAGGGTCTTCATGGTTAGAAGTAGTTATATGCAGAAACCTTACAGGAGAATTTTGATGGAAATCTACGGTGCAGAAGTGTTTCCAAGCCCAAGCACAATAACTAGTGTTGGAAGAAAAATTCTAAAAGAGGACCCAGAACACCCAGGAAGTTTAGGTATAGCTA
>QMRV01000269.1 GCA_003649445.1 Thermoprotei archaeon
ATAAGAGGAGACATACACATACTCCTTGTTGGAGACCCTGGTGTAGCTAAGAGCTTGGTGTATAGCGAACCAATACTTTACATTGATTCTGAAGGCCAAATACATTACGGACCTATAGGTGAACTTGTTGATAAATATATTCAGAAATATAAACATGCTGTTGATAGGTACGGAGAAACAGAAGTACTTGATTTACATAAAATAGGTCTAGAACTTTACACATTCTCTGTCAATCCTTTAACATTCAATGTTGAGATAAAGCCTATTAAAAGTCTTATTAGACATAGAGCTCCTGAAAAAGTCGTGATTATAAAGACGAAATACGGCAAGAGAGCGGTTCTAACGAAAGATCATAGTCTCGTAGCATACAAGGATGGCTTACTAATACCTGTAAAACCTCTAGAGGCATTAAAGAATAAGTTACTAGTACCCTTGCTTAAGAAGATTCCTACGTCTGAAATTCAATTAGTATCATCAATACGTACTGGCTTAGGAGAAATAGTGCTAAATGAAGATGTAGGTTACTTCCTCGGTTACTTTCTTGGAGACGGAAGCGTAACCCTGACCTCTGCTGGTGAGAGAGTAGAGATATCGTCCAACAATATTGCCGTCCTTAATAGGTTAAAGAATATAGTGGAAAAGAACTTTAGAATTAGATGTAAAATATATGGGTCTAAGTCTAACAGCTATAGGCTTGTTATTGATGAGCCTAGGTTCGTATCTTGGATTAAAGAGAATGCATATTCAGATAGGCTAGAGCTGCACAGAATCAGGAAGAAAGGCTATATGTCAAGACTAAAGAAAATACCTGAGTTCTCCTATAGAGCACCTTTAGACTATGTTTTAGGATTACTCTCAGGGCTAATAGACTCCGATGGTTATGTAGGAATTTCGCAGAAGAATACCTGTAAGGAAGTTAAGATATCAACGATAAGTATGAACTTAGCTTACGGAATAACAGTATTGCTTGCAAGATTAGGTATACCGTACACCATAAGAGTTAAAAAGACGAAGTACAAGGGCAAAGAAATAGAGTACTATGAAGTAAACATGGTTAAAATAGAGAACCTAGTAAAGACTTGCAAGGTCAATAATGGCAATAAAATATTAAAGCTTAGGAGAGTTAGCGAGAAAACATCTGACTATGTTGATAGAGTTCCAGTGGGTAGGAATCTACTAATAGTATTGCAGAAAGCAGGTTTTAATAAGAGGGATTTAAGGCCTTTAAGCGCAGAATTTAGAGGTAAAATCTATAGAGGCTATGTTGGTAGAAAATATGGTTTAAAAATTCTCAGAACCATAAGCTTATTAGCAGGAAGCAGTAATGAACTGCTTCACCACCTAAAGAGTATCCTTGAAAACGAATACTTAACATGGGACACTATAGAGGAAGTAAGGGAAGTACCTTTAGTAGAAATAGAACCGGAGCATCATAGGTACGTCTATGATGTTTCAGTTAAAGACAATGAAAACTTCGTAGGAGGCTTAGGCCTACTATTTCTACATAATAGCCAAATACTCCAGTATGTTGCAAGAATTGCTCCCAGAGGTCTCTACACTTCAGGTAAAGGAAGCAGCGCTGCCGGGTTAACCGCGGCAGTATTGAAGGACAAGTCAACTGGAGAGTATTTCTTGGAAGCAGGAGCCTTAGTTTTAGCCGATGGCGGTGTAGCATGCCTTCACCCTGAAACACGTGTGATAGCTAATAATGAGTATGTCAAGATCAAGGATCTCTTTGGGGAAGATAGATGCATAAAGGCAATATTAAATAATGAACTTATAGAGCTCAATTACTCGGAAAATGAAGTGGTAGGCATTAATTTAAAAAGTCTCACAGCAGAGAGAGCTATTTCAACTATTATAAGGAAGAAGCACTGGAGAGGAAAACTTATTAAACTAACTTTAGAAAGCGGTTATGAACTCCTTTTGACACCTGACCATTTACTCATAGATGGTAACTCTTTAGAGTGGAAACACGCCGCCAGTTTCAAACCAGGCGATATGGTACTGTCTATTAAGAAAATACCTAGTCACAATAACGACGTATACGTGCTTGACATAATACCTACTGAATGGACTGCAATAGTGGAAGGTAATGACTTTAAAGAACTTCTTGAAATTATAAATAAGTTCTATGGCAGCGTCTATAAGCTAAGTAAAATAAGCAATAAGAGGGCCTATATTGCACGGGGAAAACTGTACATAAATGTTGGTCTTCTAAAACAATTATTAAAACTCGCCGAGAAATATAATGAATGGAGAAATAAGGTCATCAAATATTCTCGAAAGAGTAAATCAGAAAAAATACTCACAACCAAAATTACACCTGAACTAGGTTACCTCATAGGGTTCATTCTTGGCGACGGACATGTAATCCTAGATAAAAGAAGAGGATTAGTGAGAATTACACAATCATCTAAACATGAACCTATACTAAACAAGGTCATTAAATATATCAGCAAAACCGTAGGTAAAGAGCCGCAAGTTCGTAGGAGACACGTGATATCGAACATTAATGGTAGAAGAGTAGAAAGCGACGTTGTAACAGTAACCATTAATTCTATTGTTTTCTCGTACATAGTAAATTACTTTTTAGAGAACGGATTAAAGCGCGTATTTAAGCTACCAAATAGTGTATTAAGAGCATTCATAGCGGGTCTTATAGATTCTGATGGTTCCATATCTATTAAAAAAGCACGTAAAAATGGTAAAATATACAAAGTAGCCCATGTAGACATAGTTTTAGCAAATATTGAGCAAGCGAAAGCAATACCCTTAATCTTAAGAAGATTCGACATATATTCAAGGATTAAGAGGGCAAAGAATGTAGTTACAGTGCAAATAACATGTAGAAAGGATGTAGAAAAGCTCATAGAGCTTATCAAGCCATATAGCTTAAAAGCCTCATTAGCTTCACTGCCGCCAAAAATAAAGGCTATTCCATCAAGGGAAAATGTAATTCCAAGAAAAATTTCCATAGAAATAGCTAGGAAATTAATAACTAGCATAAGAATATACGATCTTGTAAAAAGTGGAGCATGGAGTACATTATATAACACACTAACGGGTAGAAGACTTCTTACTAAAGAATGGATTAGGAATAATATGGAAAAGTATTGTAACAATAATTTAGCTGAAGATCTTAAAGCTTTAATAACGTTAGCGATAAGCGAAGATTACTACCTTGACAAAGTAATCAATGTAGAGACAATAAACTATGAAGGTCCAGTATATGATCTCTATGTACCAAACATACATAACTTCTTAGCAGAAGGAATCATAGTACATAACTGTATCGATGAAATAGATAAAATGAGGCCTGAAGACAGAGTAGCTATACATGAGGCAATGGAGCAGCAAA
>QMRV01000270.1 GCA_003649445.1 Thermoprotei archaeon
GTTCAGGGGAGACCCATGGCTCCCCCACATCCCCTTTAGTGCACGTAGGTAGATGTTCAATGCTCCCACCTTATCTCTATCTGTGGTGATCTTACAATTAGGGCATATCGCTAATCTATGGTTGTAGTCTAGTTTAGCTCCACATTTCGAGCACATAGTTGAAGTATTTCTTGGGTTAATTAGTATTAATGGAACATTGTATTCTATACATTTGATTATGATAGCGTGTAGGAGTTTACGGTATGCAAACCTTGACAACCTCCATGTTAGAGTAGAATTCCTCTTTGAGATACTGTTCCATAGCTTCTCTAAATCCTCTAATACTATACCAGCTCTCATCCTCCTAGCTTTGAGAACCAAGTACTTAGCGTATTTACGAGACCAATCAACAACTATGTTCCTTGAACACCTATGTAGACTCCTAATCCTACACAGTATTCTCTTGCTGTATCTCCACATCTTGGGATACTTCTTCTGTAGGTTCTCAGCATGTGCTTTAAGAGATAGTGCTTTTATGAATCTTGTCTTTACCCTCCTAAACCTCTTACCATCAAAGAAGACTAGATGTCTAAGATTAGTGTCATGTGCTATTAGTCTTCTAGGGTTATATGGATTGTACTCCCATCTAAACGGTATACATATCCATATCCTACTTTGCTTGTCAATGCTTATGGTTACCTCGTACCATTTCCTGCCAAGGAACTTCCCAACATAATCTCTACGGTGCAACAGCTTTATCTTGAACACTCTATTCCTCAGCTTTACTACAACTAGCTGGTTTTCTAAATCCACCTTGGCGTCATACTTGTCCAGTCTGGTTGATAGCTTCCTTAGGACTGGTTTTCTTCCTCCATTCCTCTTAGCTGACTTGACTATTCCTAGAGCGTACTCGTATATTTGCTTACATTGATGTGCACGGAATCCTTGCCCCCTAAGTACCCTGTAAAACATTTGGTGAGCTTGGTTAAGCGTTGGTAGTTTGTCCAGCTCCCATAAGCAGTCAATAATATATTGTGTTGCTCTACGTGCGAGATAAAGTTCTTCACGTAGCCCATTTATTGAGCCGTCAACCAATACTCCCCTTGCTTTTAGTGTTAACATGTACTCTCCTCCGGGAACCACCTTAACTGGGGTGGTCTTCCCCCTCATTGGAGGGCACCGAGTGTTATCCTGAATATAAGTGTATATAAACTTATTGTTTCTTCTCCAGCAGCTTCTCTATGTTTATTGGTAGTGTTTCATGTAGGAATCTTTTGTTATGATCTACTAGTTTCTTTACTTTGTGGCTTCGTTTACCATAGATTTTTCCAGCGAATGAAACTATTATTGCTAGGAAATCCTCTATTAGCTCTTCTAATGGTTCTTTTTCCTCATGTAGTACCTCTTCTATTCTTACACCATGTCTTTCGAAGAAGAACTGTAAGTACTTGTAGCCAAACCTTGTTAACCTGTCACGATAAGTTATTAATACTACATCAACTCTCCCATCAGCAATCATCCTTAAGAGCTTCTTTAATCCTCTTCGTTCTTCTTTCAAACCGCTTCCTACGTCAGTTATGATGTCTACTATAATGTATCCTTGTTCGTTTGCATACTTCTTAAGTAGCTCTACCTGTCTATCTAAATCACCTCGTTCTCTTTGTTTGGCAGAGCTTACACGAGCATAAATGACAGCTCTAACTTTTACTACTTGCTTTTCTTCACCCTTTAGCTTATCTATCTCACTACGAGGTATAAGGTATCTACCACTAGGGCTTCTAACAACATTGATCCTACCTCCCCGTATCCACCTCCACAACGTGATATACGACACGCCTAGAATCCTACAAGCATCACGAGGACTAAGAAACTCTTCCATCACCCATACCATCAAAACATATAAAAGCATATACAATCATATAAACTTTATAGGCTTAATCCTGATTCTCCAAGGATACTTAACTCTACCTTCCCTAACCTCGTCAGGCCATAAAGGCTTCAACTCATGATACCAATTAGAAATAATACTGAATGCTCCAACAAATTTTCCTCCAAGCTCCTTAGAACCCTTCTTCTTAACGTAGAAAACAGCAACATCGCCAGGTTTAACAAGTTCCACAGCCTTAGAACCCTCGGGAACACTGTAAACGTATTTCTCCTTAATAACAAACCAATTCTCCTCGGAAACAGCAAAAACCCAATACTTCACCAACCCACATACACCTTCAAATAATTTCCAAGCTAGAATATATAAAAATCTCGAGGAATTAAGGACAGACACGATAAATTTTAGGGAATACTAAACCATTATTCCATCATCAAAACCTAGACAGAAAAAAGAGTAAAAAATGAATGTAATAGGGTAATAGAAGTAGTGTAAGCTTTCTACCTACGCTGAAAGTATTTCAGACACCTTAAGTTTAGCATTAAGCTTCTCTTAACATAAACCTCAGCATAAATCTCCTCATCAAATACCATATGAGGTATTATAATCATTGCTACTTACTTGCACATTAATGCCCGATAATGGGATACACCCATCATTATCTCGGTATCAATGCTACTTACCGCAATTCTAACTGAAAATAACCATTGTAAAGAGGAGGCTACTTTTGTTTTATTTTCCTAGCTTCACCTATGTACCATATGAGTGATAATTTTAAGATCTCTTGCTAATAATCAATGTTTAAAGTTAAGCTTATTAGTGTTGAGTTCATATGTAATTACTTGGGTTAGATTCTTGAGTAAAGGGCCAACTGTTGTAGTAAAGGTTGGAAGAAAAGGTGTTATAGTTATTCCTAAAGCTTTAAGAGAGCTTGTTGGTATTGAGGAAAAATCTCTCGTCATATTAGGTGTTGAGAAGGGTAAAATTGTTATTAAGCCTTTGAAAGTTGTACGTGTAGAAGCTACTAAGAAAGCAAGGAGGGTTTTAGAGGAAGCGTTAAGTGAGGAGTATAGGCTTGAAGAAGAAAAAGCTAGAAGAATTATTGAACGCAAATAGTAAAGTATATGTTTTAGATACAAGTGTACTTGTCGAATATCTTGACAAATCATCTCCTCTAGCTAGGAAAGTAGAAGTAATTTTTAAGAAAGCTTTAAATCGCGAACTAACTCTTTACACTACATCACTTGCCCTAGCTGAAACACTATACGTTACTTCAAAATTCTATAAGGCTATGGGTGTTGCTAAACCTAATGATGAAGCTTTAAACTACATTATTTGGCTTAAAGAATACGTAGGGTTGAAAGTAGGAAATATAGATGAAATGTTAGCGCTGAAAATAGGGGAGTTAAAGAAGAAACTAGGCATAGCACTTACAGACTGCAGTATAGTAGCTTACGCTTTAGAATTAAAGGGCACAGCTTTA
>QMRV01000271.1 GCA_003649445.1 Thermoprotei archaeon
AGCCTTTTTCTCCATAAATGTCTGTACAGTTGGCGATATTAAAAATTTCGGTACTTCCGGAATTATTGTTTTTCTTTTTCGCCGCGTAAAATTGCTAGTATTTCGTTTGTTTCTTTCTGGTAAAATGTTGCCCCATATATTGCATGTACTAGTCCGCATTTTTCACATACGATTTCTAAAACATTATCGCTTCCAATATAGTTTGTTACGATAAGTTTTCCTCCGCATTCAATACATCTCCTATAAACACCTAAATACTGTTTAGAATAAGTAACTTTGTTTCTTTTCCAACCTATTTCTCCAAGATCCCTAAGCCTACCTATTTTTATTTCAAAATCTCTGAAAGAAAACCTTCTATGTCCTCGCTTAGCCTTAACAGAAATCATCACAACCGCCCAAGTATTTTTTAAGCTCCTTTTTAACGAAGAAGCGCTTACCATGTTTCTTTAGAAGCTCGATAGCTTTGGGAACGTGTTTCCTATACCATTTCTTTTTAAGGTCTTCGTCGAAATATGTTAGTTTAAGCTGTTTAGTGTAGTTAAAGGAGCCCAAAACATAGAAGTCAACGTAGTCGAGGGTTTCTTCAACAATTTCCTCAGGCCAAGTAACCTTAGGAATAATAGGCTCAATACTTAGCCATGTTTTTACGCCAAACTTTTTCGCATATCTTAAACTATTAAGTCTAGTTAGTGGTTTAGGCGCTAAAGGCTCCCAAGATGTTTTCTCCAAGCATATAACCGTTGTTCCCAACCACATTTCGGCGTTTGAGAAAATGAAAACATCTAAGTCAAGCATACATGCTAGGTTAGGTGCTTTAGTTAAAACCATAACCTTATGGTTTGTTTTCGAAAGCGTAAGCAGAACTTTCCTTGTCCACCTATAATCTATTTCATCTGGAGGGTAGGGATCAGAAGTAAACGAAACCACTATTGTTCTTTTCTCCTTTATTCTAGCGTATTTTTCAGCCTCCTTAACAGGATTATATTTCCCCCTTAAAATACGGTTTCTGAAAAGCGGTATTCTCCACGCCCAACAGTAAGCACATTGCCATCTACACCACCTATAAACGGTAATGTTGTCTGTAGCATACTCTACATTTGTTCTAGGCATTTCAATTAGCCACCGCCGCGATAATTATGGACTCCTCAATAAGCTCCTTTATTTTCTTAGAAGTAAGCTTAACAGCATTCCCTTTAATTATAAAACTTATTTCAAAAGGAAAAGTGCTTGTAAAAATCATGAGCTCAGGTTTAGTTCTTGCGTTTCCCTTCTTACTATAAAATGTGAAAGAAACATTATCTATTTTTACAACATAAATACTGTTATACTTTAAACCATTATCCAGTTCGATAGGAACATTATTATGCTCAAAAGTATAGATATTTTTGTTTAAGCGTGGATGAAAATAAATTCTTATCATCTCTTCCACCTTTCCCTCAGCACTATCTTCAAGTCAATTACAACGTCTACCAGGGTTTCACACCATAAAACAAAAACAAACATTGCAAAAGTAGCGAAAAGTATTGTGCAAAAATAAGCTACTCCATGTATGTTCTCATGTTCTGCAATGTATGCTGGAAGCTTTTTCTCCAAAACCGTTCCATCATTGTAAATTACAACAAGCTTTACAGTATCATTGCTTTCAACGTAAACCACTTCTTTAATGAAATCGTTTTCTTCAACAAAAACAGCGTAATGGAGCCTAGCCTTAGAATCACTGCCAATAACAGAATACGCATCAACCGCAAGATATGCAAGAAAAATCAAAAGAAAAGTATAGAAAACAAACTTCACCAATTTTCTTCTCATTTAATACACCTCTGGTGTTCTTATGATTATGTTTTGCTGGATTGGAGTGTAGGTTTCGAGAATAATCCATCCTACTTGCGCTACCCATCCTTTAGACAGGAAGTACCTGTTTTCTCTCTGCAAAGTGCCGGGATAGATTAGGAGCTGTCTTGGAGGCTTAGGTAAAACCATTAGCTGGTGGAAGTGCCCGGCAACTAAAATGTCTGGTCTTTCAATTAGCTGCTCGTAAAATCTCTGAATCTTGTATGAAACCGCGTAGCTCGGGGATCCTGAGAAGTGAACCATTAGCAGGGTGAAGTCGGTGTCTAGTTGGAGCTTAGCAACTGAGCCATAGTATATTACGTTGTCCAGTTTTTCCGAAAGACTTTGAAGCGCATCGTATCCTACAGCATGTTTTCCCTTAAGCTTTTCCTCATGGTTGCCGATTATTATGTGGAACCTTACGTCTTTTGGAAACTGTTTTAGAAGCTTAGCAGCGTAGTTAACTTGCTCGGTTATGTTAGGTATTGACAGGTCTAGGAGCTCAACACGGTGAACGCCGAGTCCTTGAAGAAGGTCTCCAGCTATTAAAACATCTTTAATATTGTATTCTTCAACATCTTTAATCATTTCTTTAAGAGCTAACTCTGAAAAATGCCTGGAACCAACATGCCAATCCGCGGTAAGTAAGCATGGAGTCCGTATTTTACCTAGAATTCTAAAGTACTGTTCCTGGCTCCAATCGGCAAACCTAACTAGAACATAAAGTGGTTTTTTAGCGTGAATTTCCTTAATATCGTATCCTTTACCTCTAAGAGCGTTAACCACTTCTTCAACATTGCTTACTCCAACTTTCTCCTCTATTTCCTCAGCGGAAACAGGCAGCTTACTTGCTTTAAGAATGTCTAAAACCTTTTCCTCAACAGGCCTGTCATCGTTTTTCCTAACATATTCAGGGTTAAAACCGTTCCTGGTAAGCCCTAGCCTAAGCGCTTTAGCCTGAATTGCGCGGAAGCTTCGTCCAAACTCCTTCTCCAAGTCTTTAATTGAAAAATTAGGGTTAGGGTAAAGGCGCTTAAGCTTCTCAACTTCTTCTCTCGTCCACGGCCTAGGCTCCGCTCTCACGTAATCCACCTTAAATCTTCTTCATCGAAATCAGCGGGTTCCAAAGAAAGCCTTACAACATAAATCCTGGCAAACCTTTTTTCACCGCTGCTCTCCCATTTCCTCTTAACCTCCTCAGCTCCGCTACGCTCATCGAAAACCTTCAGCTTTCTCAAAGCAGCACCTTTATCGTTTCCTTGAAAACACGCTACCAAATAAAAACAGTTTTTACCGAGAAGAATATTTTCTAAAAGCTTCTCCTCAAACATTCGATCACCGAAACCACGGTAGTCGAGAAAAACTTAGATAAAGAAACTTTTAAATCTTACGGTACACAGAAATTCCGAACACACCGTAAACTTTCAAACGGCACTATCACGATATATATCTATTCATCAGATAGAACATTAAAACGATTAAAAGAAGCCAAGAAATTTATGACAGGTGTATATAG
>QMRV01000272.1 GCA_003649445.1 Thermoprotei archaeon
AATTGATGAAAAAACTTACGGTAAAACCGATGAAAGAACAGACATTTACCAGTTAGGTTTAATATTTTATGAACTTTTAACAGGTAAGCTTCCTTATGAGGGATTAACTCCTGCTTCTATTTTAAGTAAGGTTATTAACCCCAATATTAAGCCTAAGCTTCCTTCAGAATACAATGCTAAATACGCTAAGTATGATAGGATTTTCCGAAAACTTTTGGCTAAGAGGAAAGAAGATAGGTTTAAGAATGTTGACGAGTTTTTAGAATCCCTTAATACTGTTGTGAACATGGATGCTGAGAGAACCAGGTTGAAGGAGACTTTGAAGAAGAGTGTCGAGAAAATGAAGAAGAGCTTTAGTGTTGACGAGTATTTAAGACTTAAGCGTGAAGCTGTAGAGAGTTTAACTCGACTAGCTATTTTAAACGCTAAACTTGATGATAAAGTAGAGCTGATTAAGGTACTTAGCGACATTAAATTCTACACTAGAGAGTACTTAAACGACTTAATCAACATGACTAAATACATTGAACTACTTATGAGAGAGAAAGCACCAATAAGCGACGAAATAATAGGAAGGCTCGAAATATTACTCCATAAAATATGTAAAGAGAATATGTAAGCTAGCCTCCATTATATCCTATTACATTCTTACCTCCAATTTTGGAGGTAAGTTTTTATACTCCGACTTCCATATTTTGGTTTGGGTGAGGGGTTGTATATTTGCTGATTGTCCGCTATAGTGATGATGCTGAACGTAAGCGTTTTGAAAGTGTTCTTGAACGTTGGCGCAGTAGGGTTAAGATTAGTAAGCCCAGTGGCGCTGTTGTCATCGTTTCTGCCGATACTGCTGACATGGTTAGTTTCCTTGATGACTTATATTCTAGGGTTCCTAGGGAGCATGTTGAGGTCTATAGGCTTACTGAACCGGAGTTTCTCATGGAACCTCTAGTTTTAAGGGGTAAAGTTGAGACTTCTATGGAGCCTGGTGGTGTTTGGGGTGCTGTTAACCTTACTATGGCTAGGTTTAGGGGTGTTCTTATTTCTGAAACACAGTATGTTAAGAGGTATAGGGTTTCTACTAGGAAAGGTAGTTGTGATATAGAATTTAGCGTTCATAGAGTTGATGGCAGAACTGTTTTAGAATTTGCTGTAGAAGGTTTTGGCGAAGCTGTGCCTTTTGTCTACGATAGAGTTTCTCATGAACTATCTTACCTTAAGGAGGTTAGGTAATTATGGAGGAAATGTGTGATCTAAGCAAATACTTGGGCACTGCTGAAGTCGTTTTGAGGGAGGATTTAGAGTCTCTGTCTAGGCTGTTTAGTGAAGAAGAAAGAATAGAGTTCTGGAATAAATTAAAAACAGATCTTAGAAGATACCTTCTCGAATGTAGTCCCAAAGTTCCTAGAGATGTAGATAAGGTTGTTAGGGGTAAGTTTAGGTTTGCTCAACTACTTTTAGCGGCATCCTTTAGGGTTAGGGGTGAAGAGCATCCTGAGATAGTTAGTATGTTCAAAGATAAGGAATATGATTTACTATTTGACTTTGAAAAATACAAGATTTTCGATAACCTAGATGTTAGCGATATTGTTGAGTTCATTAGAATGAGAAAGGGTAGGGTTTACGAATTCGTAATGGAGTACTATAGTAAGCAATATAATATGCTTGAGAAAACTTGGGCAGATATTGTTGGAGACTTAGCGTTCATGATTAATTTAAGGTATAAGCATAGAAGAGAGAAAATAGAAAAGGCCGTTATGGAGTATGTTAGAAGATACGGGTTATTAACAACTATTTCGGAAATTGAAGAGGCTATTAAGAAAACCTATGAAGCTGATGAGCTAAGAAGGAAGCTTGAAAATGAAATTAGAAGGAAAATAGAATTAGAGTACAACATACCTATGCTTGAGGAGAAACTAAGAGTTCTTGAGGAGGAAAGAGAAAGGCTTTTAAGTAGGTTAAGGGATCTTGAAGATAAAGTTTTAAGGGAAGCTGAAGAGAAAAGTGTCTTAGCTTCCGCGTTTGAGAAAATTAAAGCCGAGAAAGAGAAACTTCTTAAGGAGCATGCTGAACTTATAAGTAAACTTAAGCGTGTAGAGGCTGTCCTTACTGAAGCTGCTTCTAAACTTGAATCTAAGAAGGAAGAACTACTAAACCTAAGTAAGAGAATAGAAAGAAGAGAAGCTTCTGGGACATTAGAGTCCGAAGCCGAACTACTAGCTAAGACGTTGGAGGAACTACTTAGTAAATATGATGAATACAGATCACTGTATGATAGAGTTTTAACTGAAAAACAAATGTTAGAGAATAAGCTTAGAGAAGTTGAAGCTGTTCTTAAAGGTGAAGTTAAGGGTAGGCCTATACTTTCAAGTGAAGCTAAAGCATTTGAGGAAGCTTTAGTGGCTAAAATGTCATATAAGCTTAGTGAACCCGTTAAAATATATGATCCATTGGAAGGTAAGGTTAAGACCATTAAGTCATGGGATAAGAGGTTCGAGTACAGTTTAGCGGAATTAGAAAATAAGCTACCTAAGGGTAAAGGCGTAGTTTACGTGAAGGAGAAAGGGGTTGTGTTTAGGAGAAAAGAGGTGGTTATTGAAGCACTAACACTACTACACATAGACTCCTACAAGAATCAAGGGTTTGACGTTAGACCTGTAGGGTTAGACGATGTTGTCGATATTTTGTCTAAAAGAATAAGCGAGGCTGAGAAAGGCAAATACTACCATGTCTTGATAGTATCTTCACCAACAGGCTTTACTGACAAAGTAGTGGAATATATTGGAGGCTCAGAATTCCATAGGATGTTTACTGCAAAACACGTTACAGTATACTTAGTAGATCCTGTTGAAGGAAGTGTTTTCTATAACGAAGCTGATAAGGCGGCTAAGGAAAATTACAGCCTGGCATTACCTTACCTACCTGAGGAGAGAATATTGAGAGTGATGAACTATGTTTTAAGCGATGAGGTGTTAGGAAAAGCTGTTGCGAGAGCACCATCTAAGCCATTCCTAAGAATAGATGAAATAGCTAAAGAAACAAAGGAAACACCGGACATTATTAGACAAGCACTGTTAAGGCTTGAAAGAGAAGGTAAAGGCTACGCTAAAATAACTCCTTCAGGAATAATAGTTTTCTACTATAGTAGCGGGGTATTTAGGAGGTGAATGTAGCTCTGAGCTCTAGAGACAGGTTTTTAGATGCTAAGTCTGTTCTTGAGGAAGCCTATAAGAGGATGTTACCGGCATTAGGGTATCTTATAAATCCGCAAGTAGGTTTTGCAGCATCAGTATTTGTCTTAACAACATGGCTTCTAGGGAAAGCTTTAAGAGGTAA
>QMRV01000273.1 GCA_003649445.1 Thermoprotei archaeon
ATAATCTCTAGAAGCGGTACGCTAACCTACGAAGTAGCGAATTCTCTCGTCAAAGCAGGATTTGGCCAATCTACAGCTATAGGCATCGGAGGAGACCCTATAATAGGGCTTACATTATTTGAAGCAGCAATGCTATTTGAAGAAGATAAAGACACCAAAGCCATCGTGGTTATAGGCGAAATAGGCGGTGTAATGGAGGAACAATTAGCAGAAGCTTATGCTAAGGGAAAGATAACGAAACCTATAGTAGCCTATGTTGCTGGGAAACATGCAGTACCGGGTAAGAGAATGGGCCATGCAGGAGCAATTATAATGATGGGTATGGGAACATATGAAAGTAAAATCAATGCCTTCAAAAAAGCAGGTATCCTCGTAGCTAGAACACCGTATGAAATACCTAGCTTGCTTTCTAAGGTGATTTAAAATGCCAGTTAAAAGACACTATAAAGTCTTGGTCATAGGAGATAGGTGTAAGGACTGCGGGATATGTGTTTATGTCTGTCCAACAAATGTTTTCGAAAAATCAAGAAAGCTAATGAATAAGAAGGGGTATTGGGTTGTTTCACCAGCACGCCCGGAACTTTGTGTTGGGTGTAAGCTTTGCGAATACATGTGCCCAGAGTTTGCTATAGTTGTAAAGTATTCTCCAAAACCATATTCAGAGGTGGTTATGTCAAGTGGAAGTTAGATTTCAGTCTGGAAACATAGCCGTATCTGAAGGAGCAATGGTTGCTGGGCTAAAGTTCTTCGCAGGATACCCCATAACCCCGGTGAATGAGATTTTCGAGTACTTGTCTCAGGAACTACCTAAGTATGGTGGAATAATATATCAAGCAGAAGACGAAATAGCGGCAATAAACGCTATTATAGGAGCTTCATGGGCTGGAGTTAAAGCAATGACAGCAACCAGCGGGCCAGGATATAGCTTAATGGCTGAAGGAATAGGTTATGCTGTAATGGTTGAAGCACCTATAGTAATAGTTTACAGTATGAGAGCAGGGCCAAGTACAGGCGTAGCTACTGGGACAGGGCAGGGAGACGTTATACAATCTAAGTGGACTTCCCATGGGCACTACGAACTAATAGTTTTAGCACCCAATTGTGTTCAAGAGTGCTTCGACCTAACTATTGAAGCATTTAATCTAGCCGAGAAGTATAGGGTACCTGTTATTGTTCTCATAGATGCTGTTCTATCCCACATGTCTGAAAAGTACGTTTGGAAATCACCTAGCGAAGTAAAGCTCATTACAAGGAAGAAACCAGCTGTTCCTCCAGAACAGTATAAGCCATTTAAACCTGATCCTGAAGACCTTGTACCTCCAATGGCGTGTTACGGCGAAGGATACGCTGTTCTAGCAGAATCCCTATCACATGATGAAAGAGGGTACTATGATCCGTCAAAGGAAACTTATGCTAAGCTTGTTGAACGATTAACTATGAAAATCATTAAGAACAAGAAAAACATCGTTATGTCTGAAACCTACATGACTTCTGACGCTAACATATTGTTTATTGCCTTCGGGTCCGTTTCAAGAGTTGTTCATGCTATTGTTAGGGAACTTAGGAGTAAAGGGATTAGGGCGGGACTATTTAGACCTATAACTCTATGGCTTATAGACGATGAAGGTCTTAGAAAAGTAGCTAGTAAAGCAGAAAAAGTGATAGTAGTTGAAATGAACTATGGACAACTATATCGTGAAATAATGAACATACTTAGAAATAAGAATGTGCTATTAGCACCAGTAATTAGTCCAGACCCTCCAACAATAGATGATGTATATTCTTCAATAGGTGAAATACTATGATACATGAACTAGACGATCTGCTTAGAACTGAAAGGCTACCCCACGTTTGGTGTCCGGGTTGCGGAATAGGGATAGCCTTATCTGCTTTTCTAAGAGCGGTCAAAATGCTTGCTAGGAGGAGCAAGATAGACCCTAAGAAAATAGTTTTCGTGTCAGGAATAGGGTGTACTGGTAGAGCGGCAGGCTACGTTAAACTTGACTCAGCACATACACCCCACGGTAGAGCATTAGCATATGCTGTCGGAGTTAAGCTAGCTAACCCTGAACTTGAAGTTGTTGTTTTCACGGGAGATGGAGACTTAGTAGGTATTGGAGGAAACCACTTCTTACACGCAGCACGTAGGAACTTCGACGTACTAGTGATAATGGTTAACAACATGATATATGCTCTTACAGGAGGGCAATTAGCGCCAACAACGCCCCAAGGAGTTTACACCACAACAACGCCTTATGGTAACCCTGAACCACCATTAGATGCTGTTAAAATTGCTGCTGTAGCTGGAGCAACTTATATTGCTAGGTGGCCTATAACCCTGCCTTTAATGCTTCAAAAGCCAATAGAAAGAGCACTGCTTAAGAAAGGATTCAGGTTCATAGAAGTTATTTCGACATGCCCAGAAATTTTTGGAAGACACATAGGGTATAGAGATCCTGTGGACCTATTAAAGTACCTTAGGAAAATAGTTAGAGTTAGGAAAGGTATTTCACCTTTAGAAGCAGAGTACGACTGGTTTAAAGTAATAGATTGCGGGGTTTTCCTAGACATAGAAAGACCGGGATACATAGAACTCTACAATAGATACTTTAAGGTGGAAAAGAAGTGAGAAAAGAAATAATAATAGTAGGTAAAGGAGGCCAAGGAATTCTCCTAGCAGGTCATTTGCTTTCAGATGCTATAGCGAAAAACACAAACTACCACGTAGTTAATATGGTTTTCTACGGTGCTGAGACGAGAGGAACAGAGTCTAGAACAGAAGTAGTTATTGCAGATAATGCTGAAGAAGCGGACTACTTCATGGCTAGAAAAGCGGACATAGCCATATTTATGCATCCAGAATATGTTCCAAAGTATATTAAGAAGTTAAAACATGAAGCATTAGTAATTGCGGATTCCTCATACGACTTCTCCATGCTAGACAATATTGAAAACCTAAGGGTATTTAAGTACCCATTCACAATTACCGCAGAGCAAAAACTAGGAACAGCAAGAGTAGCAAACGTAATTATGCTGGGATTTCTACTAGCATTAACTAACATAGTAGACATTGACTCGTTAAAGAAGTCTATTAGGGAGAATATTAAGAAACGCTGGGTAAAAGTAAATCTTAAAGCATTAGAACTTGGATACAGTGAAGGGCTAAAAGCAAAAGAAAACTTAGGATAATAAGTGAGTTCTGCAGGTCGACGAAAAACCCAAAAACTAAATATATTACTCAGAGTAAAATATATTACTGGAGGTACTTTAATGTCAAACTTCAACGTATATTACAAAGTCTGCCCGATATGTGGTAATCCTCTTCAACTAATA
>QMRV01000274.1 GCA_003649445.1 Thermoprotei archaeon
CTGTTGATGTTACTGCTTTTATGTAGTCTGTTGTTGCTTCGAGGAAGCCTTGTTTCACGGACTTTTCTATTAGTTCGCTTAGTCCCAGCTCGTAGAAGGGTGCTTTGCCGGAGTTAATGGTTTTTACTTTTTCTTCGACTACGTCTACTCCTATGACTTTTATTCCTCTTGATGCTAGGCATGCGGCGAAAACTGTTCCTACGTATCCTAGCCCGAAAATCGATACCCTGTACATGTTCTCACTTTAGAGTCTAGGTTTGATCCACTCTATGGTTTTGGCTAGTCCTTCTCTGAGGCTTATTTTAGGCTTCCAGTCTAGTAGCTTGACGGCTTTCGTTATGTCTGGTTTTCTTCTGCGGGGGTCGTCGGGTCTCGGCGGAGTATGTACTATTTTTGACTTGGAGCCTGTTAGCTCTATTACTGTTTTAGCTAAATCAAGTATGGTTACTTCTTCGGGGTTTCCTATGTTGAGTATTTCTCCTTTAAGCTCTTTTTTAGCGAGGAAGAGTAAGTGTGCTTCAATGTTGTCTGAGACATAGCAGAAGCTTCGTGTCTGTAGGCCGTCTCCGTGTACTGTTATTGGCTCTCCTTTGAGGGCTTGGACTATGAACTTGACTACTACTCGCCCGTAGCCTGGGTTTCTCCAGTCTAGTCGAGGCCCGTATGTGTTGAATATGCGGCTTATTCTAATGTCTAGTCCGTACTGCCTTAAGTAGGCTATGCAGAGTGCTTCTGCGTAGCGTTTTCCTTCGTCGTAGCATGAACGGGGGCCTACTGGGTTTACTTTACCCCAGTATGTTTCGGGTGTTGGTATTACTTCGGCGTCTCCGTAGACTTCTGAAGTAGATGTGAAGAGGAAGACTGCGTCGTTGTGTCGTGCTATTTCTAGTGCTTTTAGAGTGCCTTCGCTGCTCGTGAGTAGTGTTTCTACGGGGTGTTTGAAGTAATCGTCGGGAGAAGGTCTTGCTGCCAAGTGTAAGACTATGTCTAGTTTCTCTTTTGGCGGCTCTAGTTTTGTTACATCTGCTTTAATAAATTTGAAGTTGTTTGACTTGAGTAAGTGGTTTATATTGTTTAGGCTTCCTGTAGCTAAATTATCTACTCCTATTACCTTAGAGTCTAGCGCCGCTAATGTGTCTGCTAGCCAGCTTCCAAGAAATCCTGCTACACCTGTTATTAAGACTGTTTTGTTTTCGAAGAAATTGGCGCAGTCTTTTTCTTCAAGCGTTTTTACTATAAGCGAGATATCTGCTTTTACTACGGGGTCTTCTAAAGGCGTGTTCACGCGAACACCTCATAGAAAGTATTAATAGGAAATTATTTGCGTTTACGTTTACCGGTGAACTTGGGTAGTGCTCCCGTCTCTTCTAGTGCGGCGATTAAGCCTATGACTGTGGCTACTGGAGCGTAGTCTGTTGAAATCGTTATCTGCGGAATTAAATCTACTACTAGGTCTGCGAACCTGAATATGCCGACTGGTATTCCTTCGCGTGCTCCTATGAAGACGTATACTTTATCTCCTCTCGAGAAAAGCTCCGCTATTTTGTCTTTAACGTGGGTTAAGTATTCTCCACGGGGGTCTGTGACTATTACGGGTTTTCCTCTAATGTGCCTTACTAGCTGGTACATCTCATACACGTATACTGGCACTTTGTGGACCGGTCTTCCATAGCTTTTAACTTGTATTTGGTATCTTGAGTCTCTTCCCTCTAAGACTCCTTTGAGAAACGTGTATAGTTCTTCGGCCGAAACTGGCTTGTAGTGAGCTATGTATAGTTCTCCTAGCTCAAAGCACTGTACTGCTCTACCTATTCTTACTCCCATTCTGTAGACGCCGTCTAGTGGACCTGTGTAGGGCATCTGTATAACTGAGATTCTTCGGAGAACATTTAAGACCATTGGCTTTCCCGGCCTCATTTTCTTTCTTTCTTCGGCTCCCGGAATAACGCAGATAGCTGCCACGTCCTTGAAGATCTCGATGTATATTGCTTTGTCTGGGTAATCTAAGTTGACTTCTGCTCCTGTTGCTTCTTGTACTGCTCTGCCTGCCGCTACGTTTACGTCTATTGTAGAGAATTCATGTTTCCCTCTCTTTGTTGTGCGTATAGCAAATGTTTCTCCTTCTTTCAAGTATTTTTTAGCTACTCTGGCCGCCGCTTCACATATTGCTTCTAGGCGCGGCTCTACGGCTTCTTCTACTACAAGAACAAGTGATGCCTCAGGTACGTTTTCTGATATTAGTTTCGCAGCTTTCCTCTTGTCCTCGGTACCGTCTACTAAAACTATTCCAAGAAGCCCCCAAGGCCTCGGCTTTACTGTGCACTTATGTTCAAGTACTTCTTCTATGTGGGAAGCCGCAATATTTTCCATTTCTCTAGGGGTTTTGACGATAACATCCATCGTGACTCTTATCTTCGTACCCTTATATAGTTTATAGAAAAAGATTATGGGGAAAGAGAGTGAGGTCGCCGAAACTATTCTGGGACTACTTGTTCGTAAGGCTTCTCAATAAGCCTAGAGTATTTGAATGGGTTGAAGGAGAGCTGGTTCAAGTGCCTCAGGAAGATAAGCCGAAACTGTTAGCAGTACTCGCTTCTCTTCTCGAAGATGAAGCCTACTGTGCTTCATGTGCAACAAGGCTTACCGAAGAAAAAGTGGCATTAGCGTTTTTCTCCGACAATAGTGTTCTCGGCTGGTGTAGTGAATGCGCTGAGAAAGAAATCTTAGAGCTTTTAATAGAAGCATTCTCTATACCTTTTAGCTTAGAAGCTTTTAGTGATATTTAAGTTGCTATACTATTAAGATAAATTTTTACTGTAGGTTCCGCAAAATACTTCTTTTTATGGGTTTTACCAGCAGACATGAATAATAGGGCACCATTTTTTGCAAAAATTGGTGCTCCATAGTATACAGTATAGCAGTCTTCTTATATAGCATTTACTAAAACCAACAACTGTGAACCTGCTTAAGAGGCTAATTTATCTCACTAATATGTGCGTAAAATTCAATATCTTCTTCTTTCTTTACTAGGAATTTGTAGCAGCCACTTCCATAGTGGAACAAAACTTATTTCTCCTCTTCTTCCAAACCAGCTTAATTCTTTTTTGTCCTCGTAGTCCCATGTCACTATAGTTAGCTTACTACATCCTAATACCTCTCTTGCCTTCAATAAACTTCTCCATTCCCTTTTATCGATTTCATCAAAGCCACTAGCATATGTCACATTTATACACTCTTTTACTTTATCACCTTCTTTCACTACGAAATCTACTTCATGTCCTTGGGAGTCCTTAAAGTAGTATATTTCACATAATGGATTAAAGTA
>QMRV01000275.1 GCA_003649445.1 Thermoprotei archaeon
CCCGGGTTCAAATCCCGGCCGCCGCACCAAACAATAGAAAACTCTTCCTCACACCCAAGAACTCTGTAAAAGACTCAAACAATCATTCATGTCAACTTAATCTTACATGCATATCAGAAATGATAGTCTGGTGTATAGATACATCCGCTAAACTTATCGTGCTTCACACGAAGTTATATGTGGGTAGAGATATGGCTAGGGTTATCGATATCGTAGCGCGTCGCTTAGGGATTTCGCCAGAGAAACTTGAGCGTGAAGCTGTGGAGGTCTGGCTCAGACGTAGGCTTGCTCTTATAGAAGCTGAGATAGCTGAGATACTCGCTAAATACAATGTTCGAAGTGCTGAAGAATTGGAGGAATACATACGTAAGGGTAAGGTTGCTGAGCACCCTGCATGGGAGGACTTAATAACGCTGGAGAGACTTCTCGAAGAAAAGAAAAAACTTAGCGAAGTATTGAGGCTCTAGGAGTTGAAAGAAGACGTACTTGAGACTATATATAGCTATCTCATAACAGTTGCTTCGAAGAAGTACAGAGATTTCATACGTGAGGTTACTAAAGTAGAGCTAGCTTCTGGAGTAGTAGAGAAGGTACGTGTTGTCTTCGTTGACAGTAGTTTCCTTGACATTTATTGGAGTCCTAGTGGACGCTATAGCTTACACTATGAGAGAAGGCACATCGATGGAACAGTTTATCGACACGACAACGCTCCTCATGGAAAACATTGGCATATAAGGACATTCCCAAAACACTTTCATAGAGGTAGCGAAGATAGGGTTGAGGAGAGTCACTTACCTGAAGACCCAATAAAGGCTGTGGAGTACTTCCTAAGATTTATACTAGATTTAATACGTACTAAGCATTGAGTATGCTCTATGAATAACTCGTTTACCACTATCCAATACGCTTAAGAGTTCAAATGAAATTTCTATGTAAACACTTGACCAGATAGACCAAAACACTATCCTCTTGAGGACGAGCTCGAAGCAATTGATATAAGACCCAACATAGAAGAGTATGTGTATAAAGATAGATACAGAGATGTTCTAGAATGAAGCTCTACGTAGGCAAGATATAATAAACACTAGTAGCAAACGGGTAGACGCCATAACCTTTCATATCAGTCATTAGGTAATGGCATCTATGGCTATGTATGTTGATTATCATCTCTGCATCACTTTCATATCGAGTAATATGAATTCTTTCATATGTTTCTGGTCCTCCAAGCCGGAGGTCCCGGGTTCAAATCCCGGCCGCTGCACCAAACAATAAGCCTTTCTCAGTTCTATTAACTACATAATATAAAGTATTGTAAAAGGGGAAAATGTTTTGAAGGCATCGATGAAGGATTTACTATTATAGGAATATTAAAATACCCGTAACTGGCAATCTGCCTCAGTAAAGGCAGGGTATACTTAATGTTCATACTTAGGGGGTTTAAAAATAGTATTAATATGAAAAAGGCTAGTGAAGTAAGAGAATTTAGGACTATTGATATAGTTAAGAGACTTGGAGTGATATCGCCTAATAGAGTGCACTTAAAGAATTATCCTATAGATAATCCTATATCGATTTTCAACTCAGCAATAGTTATTAAGAATGATTATGCTAAGGTCTATGCTAGAATAATATTAGGATACTTCATGTATTTAAGCGGTATAGTCTTACTTGAAATACCGTTGGATGACCTCTTTACTGGGATTATAAGTGTTAGTCATTATCCAGGAGAGCTCGTACTCTACCCTTCAACAAAGCATGATATTTGGGGTACAGAAGATCCTAGAGTAAGTAGAATTAATGATATGAATGTAATGGTATATACTGGTAGAACTATAAACTACTTTAATCCAGCCATAAGGAGATATAGAACAATACCCATAGCAGCTATAGACTATGGTAATGATAAATGGCATAAAGTTGCCGTGTTTATATTCCCTCAAGGTGTTAGAGAACACATAATAAGCGATAAAGATGCTTTTCTTGTTAAAACCAGTGACGGGACTTTGCTATTATTCCATAGACCTCATATGGATGACGAGAACTTCTATCTTGTAATAAGTAAGGTGTCTGAAGACATTATTACAAGAAAAACCGTTGAGGAAATCAAGGTAGTAGAAGTACGCGATACCACTCTTGCTCTGGAACCCGCTAAATTTGAAATAAAGCTTGGGTGGGCTGCTCCTCCAATAGAAATCGAAAAAGATACTTACTTAACATTAATCCATGGAGTAGATAAGGAAATAGAAGGCTATAGAATATTCGCAGCAATATTCAAATATGATAAAGATAGAGGAATTGATGTAGTTGCTGTAACACCATACTACATAATGGAACCAAAAATGCCCTATGAGTTATTTGGTGATAGACCATTTACTGTATTCCCTTGCGGAGCATGTTTAGTAGATAATAAAATAATAATATCTTATGGAGCAGCTGACTACGTTATAGGCTTCGGTGAGATAGATTTAAATGAATTGTTATCACATCTTGAGAAAGGAAAATTAGAGTGAATTAGTATCATTCTTGAGCTATTTTTAAACTTCGCCACAGTTTAACGCATCTAACTAGCATTACTCTATTAATGGGACGTTCGAGACTAAATCTAGCTGTTTCAAATTGTAACACAAGTCATATATAGTGTTTCTATTTATATAGTGGTGATTACATGGTTAAGAAAATTTATATAAAGGTACTAGGTGTTGAACCTCCTTGTCCAAGGTGTAAGAAAGCTCTTGAGATTACTAAAATGTTGTAGAAGAACTTGGAGTTAGAGATATAGTTGAAATTGTTAAATTGGATGTAAATTCACGACAAGTTATTGAGCGTTATGGAATTGTAATGTCACCTTCTGTAGCTATAAATGGTGTTATCAAAATCTCTGGTCGCATCCCCAAGAAGGAGGAAGTTATCACTATTATTAAAGAGGCTATTCAGAGATGAGTAAGGATAGAGGTTATTTTAAGTGCTCCCTTCCAATAGTCATCTTAATTGCGAGCTTAGGATCTTTCATATATACCAGGATCTATGGCTATCCTTTTAAACTAATGACAGTAGAAGAGATGCTCGTATACGGTCCTATAGCATTACCCTTTCTCTATATAGCTAATTATATTATCAGGGCAGGCTTCGCTCTTGTTTTTGCCTTTCTCATGGCTGGTATGATTAGTGAACTTGCACCAAAGCAAAAGCTCATAAATGTTTTAAGTAGCACTAGGAGATGTTCATATCTCTTAGCGGCATTTTTAGCTCCATTGCTAACAGTATGTTCATGTGTTATGATACCTATATTCACAGGCCTTTTGTATGCAGGTATTGGTATAG
>QMRV01000276.1 GCA_003649445.1 Thermoprotei archaeon
ATAGTATGTAAGTTTTTCCATCAGTACTTTACCGCCTCCTTTTTCAAAATTAATGTTAATGTTACTGCTACTATTAACTGTAAGGAGATAACGTAAAAGATAGCATAGTTATAACTAAAGTGTTCATATAAATAACCAACGATTAAGCTACCTAGGAGTATAGAAAAGCCGAAGACCATATGGTATAAGCCATAGGCTACACTTCTCATTTCAGAACCAACTATTTTCCCTACTAAGGCCCTCCATGAAACTTCGTATACTCCCTCATGTATCCCATATAGCATAAACGATAAGAGAATACACATTGGAAATATAGTATACAATGAAAGTATGGAGGAGAAAATAAGCGAAATTACTGGAATGTAAAGTATAATTAATCCTAACCTATCAAGTAATTTTCCGAAATATAGTCCTGAGAAAGCATGGAATAGCTGAGTTACGCAGTACAGTAGTACAGCAATATAGCTTGTAACCAGGAATCCTGCCCTCGCTCTATCTATTAGAAAGTTTATATGTAAGAAACCTAATCCATAAACTACAATGAGTATAAGTATAGGTGAAAGCTCTTTAACAACCTCCTTAAATCTCTCTAAGCTAACTTTTGCCTCGACAATTTCTATTCTAGTGCTAAACCTTCTATACGCTAACCATAAGATAAAAACCGATAATAAGCCTGGAATAGTTGTTAAATAAATTATTGTCCTGTAGTTTAAAATAAAGAACCACAGCAAGGAAGTTGTAATTAAAGGTCCTAAAACAGCACCCAATTGATCCAAAAACCTATGTATACCGAAAACCCTTCCAAGAACCTCCTTACGGCCAATCGATGCTAGCAAAGTATCCCTTGCAGGAGTTCTAATAGCCTTACCTACTCTGTCTGTAGAAATAGTTAATGCTGCCCAATGCCATGTAGGAGCTGCACCTGTCAAAGGCTTACTAATTGTTGAAAGAAAATAACCTAGCCCTGTTAAGGCCCAATACCTTCTAGTAACCCCAGCTAATACGCCTGCTATGAATCTTAAACCATAACTCACTGCTTCAGCAAGACCAGAAATGAAACCTAGGATGAAACGTGAACCTCCAAGTACTTCTACAACAAACAGGGGTATGATAGGGCGCATCATTTCCGTAGAAACATCGGTGAAGAAACTTACCATGCCAAAGTATATTACAGGTACAGTAAAGCTCTCGCTTTCTTTTTTCTTCATAATACATCACATATACTGTATCTTTAATAAGGCTAGAAGGGGATACTCCAACCTTTTCCATAAACGTACAAGCCGATTATGATCAACATGGATGCTATGAACAGTACAGAGCCCAGTATGAACATTAAGTTTGCTAATCGATAATTTTTAATTCTCCGAGGAACTTCTATCATCAATAATCCTCCAACACT
The DNA here is from genome assembly GCA_003649445.1 of Thermoprotei archaeon. The sequence goes on from QMRV01000276.1 coordinate 1,400, forward strand.
ACACAGTAGTATTAAAAAGGCAACACCAAGAGTTTCAATGCCTGTTTGTCTGAAGTAACTGTATATATCACTTCTCATAGAAATCACTATAACCATACCTCTTTCTCTTAGAAATAATGCAGGAGGCACCCTATTCATTGTTGCGTAAACGAAACCTGCCAAAATAGCCGATATAGTAACTAGAATAATCATCATTACTACGTATTCCCAGTACTCCGAAATTGGCTTTGCAATTCTTGAAACTATTGTTTTCCTTTTAGCCAACACTCAACACCTAGGTTTAAGGCAGTATATTTTAAGCTCAACACTTCTATTTAATTTTAATTACGTTTCATTCTGAGATAAAAATATTAACTAGGTTTGCCTATTGAAAATACCTTGATAAGTTATGAGGTAAAGCATGTTGACAGCTTATCTTAAGAAGAAAATTCTCTCGCTACTTAACGTGAGAAACATAGCCTATGCAGCTCTACTAGTTGCCACAGTAATGTTGGCCGCTACAATAAGGCTGCAACCAATAAAATATGGCTTCTATCTTTACGAGTACGATCCTTACTTTATGTATTGGTCTACAAAGCAGCTAATCGACTACGGCCCCGGAAGATGGTTTGAATTAACAGCTGAAAACGTTAAGAACTTCTGGTACCCTTGGGGAAGAAACGTTGTTACCACAGAGTATCCTGGGGTACCCTACATAGGCTACATAGCTTACTATCTTGCTTCACCATTTCTTTGGGGACTTAGTGAAGAGGAAAAATTAATGACTATATGTGTTGTTCTGCCTGTAATAGCGGGAATGATAGAGGTTATAGTAGCTTACCTTATAGGGAAGGAAATTAAAGATAGCAAGACTGGCATATTTGCAGCATTCATGACAGCAGTTTTGCCGTCAGCAATAGATAGAACTATCGCCGGTTTCTATACTAAACTCGGTTTCGGAGTTATGTTCTTTCTATGTTCATTACTGTTCTACATTAAGATGCTTAAAGAAACAAAGTCAAGAATGAAATTAGTGTACAGTCTTCTAGCAGGAATATTTTTAGGATTAGTAGGCTTTACTTGGGGGGGCTACACTTACACAGCACTTGTTATTGCAGCTTTTGGCTTATTAATGGTTATTTTAGGTTTGAACAATGAAAGTTTTACGGTAAACTACACGGTTTCAGTGGTTATCGCGTTAAGCATTTTACTTTTAGTACCGAAAATAGGCCTTAGACTGTTTACAACTGCGCCTGGAGTCGCATTAATTACTGCAATCTTGGCTTTATTCTTGGACTTAGCTTTAATTAAGACTGGCGTAAGTCGATTAAGAAGATTAACAATATTAGTTGGTATAGCATCTGTGCTTGGTTTAACATATTCCATTCTCGTTATGCAAGGCATAGTTGGAGTACTGCCTGGTAGGATGCTTTCAATAATGCTTCCATGGCTTAGAAGCAAATACGTACTTTTCGCATCGGTTGCCGAGCATGCGGCTCTCTCATGGGACTTCATATTTTATCATTTATCGCCAGCATTCTTCCTAATACCTATAGGGCTACTATACATGGTACTGGACAGGTCTAAGGAAAGGTACTTAGTATTCATAGCTGCAATAACGTCAATTTACGGATTCGCATCAGCAGCGTACCTAGCACATCTAGCAGGACCATTAGCAGCAATAACCGGCGCCTACGGCCTAACTAAACTCCTAGATGTATTCATAACGGAGTTGATAAAGAAGCCGCCAAGGAAGAAGAAGGTAAAGATATTTGTGAAAATAGATCCTGTCCCTATAATGGCGGTGATAGTTCTCCTCTTAATGGTAATAACAATAACCGTTCCCGTAGGAATAAGAGCAGGAGACGTAGCACCAACAATAATAAGCCCCCAAATGATATCAAGAGGCAAAAACACAGCATGGATACAA
>QMRV01000277.1 GCA_003649445.1 Thermoprotei archaeon
GCATTTTCCATATCTCTTGAAATGCTTTTATTTCCGAAAATTCCGAAACCTGTATCTATTAGATAAATTTTCCTTGGAGAAACAATTCTAGACTTAATAGACGGTTCAAATCTCCTTAGAAAGAAGAATAGCATAGAGTCCTCAAAGTAGGACAAGTAGTTAATTATAGTTCTTTTAGTAACGTTTAGTCTTTGTTTAAAAAGCTTAAGAAGCGAATCATAGGAAATGTATCTAGAATAATTATTTATTGCAAAGTATATTAATTCATTTATTAGATGCTTATTTCTGATATTATATCTTTCAATAATATCTCTTCTTATTATTAAGTTAAGATATTCTTTTAAGACCCTCTCCTTTACATCATAGAGAATAACCTCTGGGTAACCTCCATATTTCAGGTACTCCGATATAAGTCCTTTAATTTTGCTATAATTTAAATAGAAGTTTTCTCCCTTATGTTCTATATTTTTAAAATTTAAAGCTTCTCTAAAACTTAGAGTAAGTAAGTAATATGTTATGGATCTACCTCTAAGATGTGTAGCTATTTCATGTGACATTAATCTAGACGAAGACCCTGTTACTGCAACATAAAAACCTCTATCTAGTAGGTATCTCACTATCCTTTCCCAATCTTCTACTGCTTGAACCTCGTCCAAAAATACATAGAGATTTTTTCTTTCTGGATATAGCTCGAAATAGGAGTCAATTATATGAATTATATCTCTCGGAGAAACGTTATAGAAGACTGGGTGCTCGAAATCAACGTAAAGTTGGTTCTCTAGATTCATCATCAATGAGTAAAGGAAATAGGTTTTTCCAACTCTCCTAGGCCCGACAATACATATTGCTTTACCTTTAATAAATTCAACTTTTAATTCTCTTCTCTTAACATCAGAGAAATCCCTTCTACGAAACTCGACAATATATCTTTTTACAAGTTCCTTATCTATCACGGTATGTACTATAGAGCTCCATTTTTATAAAAATTTGGTGCCTAATGCTTCTCCTTCTGAGTCAAAATATTAGATTTTGTTTCTTTTCTTTTAGTTATTCTGTACCTAAATGTTGGCCCTAGTTTTTGCGAGTAGAAGAGTTAAGCTTAAGTTTTCTTTTAAGGAATTTATTTTAGCCCGATGATCGATCAGAGTTACGATGACTGATGATTAGAAGGCATTTAGGAGAGGGATTTGAGCTATTTCTTAAGTTAAATAAAAGACCTACTTAAGTTAAATAATTTAACTGAAAATAGAAAAATATGAAAAGTTATGTAATGTTTTAGAATATATCAATCTTTTTAGATGTAAGAAATTTCCAGAATGTACCTTAAAGAAGAGTTTGAAGGTAGATGAATTTAAGGTATTTATTAATAGTAGTCTGTAATTTGTTTAAATGCTATTACTGTAGCTACTTCAAGTTAATCGCGAGAGAAAATTTCTAAAGAGGCTAAAAAGATGCAGAGCTTTTGGTGATATTCTTATTTAAATGAGGTAATTTTTATACCGAAGAGAAAGTATAGAGTGTCTTACTGTAGCACTGGAAATTAATGGAAGTATACGGAAAAAGGTTATTAAGCTTATACGGCGATTAGAGCTATGTGAAGAAGAGGATAGATTTTCCTAAGGCACTAGCTATCGTCAATATACTGCTGTACTTGATGTTCGTTGCTTATCTGTATTTTGTGCTCTTGCCTTCGTTCGAGTATACGCCGCTTTATGAGAGTGTTAAGCTTATTTCGCTAGTGTCTGCTGCTGCTTTAGGTGTAGCAGTGGCGCTACATGTAATAAATGTGACTATTCTCAGAAAAGAAGAGTAGCTATAGTTTTATAGCGTTTCTAGAGCATATTTCGACGCAGTAGCTGCATTTTCTGCAGTATTCTTTTTTGACTACTATGTGTCCTCCTTCTAGTGTAAGCGCTTCGCATAGAAGTTTGAGGCATTCTCCGCATTTGTCACATAACTCTTCATCTATTTCTATTGAGTTGCATCTATTTTCTGTTATTAAAGGACACGGTTTATCTAGTACTGCTATGCAGTTGTCTTCTGTTTTAAATATTTCAGTTAGCTGCCTGACTAGGTCGTCTAGATTCGATGGTAGTTTTCTGAACTCGTGTTTTTCGCCGAGAGTGTTTACTGCAATTATATAGAGGTTGGCTGGTAGGTTTTTGGCGCTTTTTGCTTTATGGAGGTCTGTTATAGCTATTACTGGTCCATCTTGGTAGCCTGTTTCGGCTACTGCTTTAGCTATGTTTATTGAAGAATTTTCTGAGAGCACTACGTCTGCTGTATCTCTGAAGTCTTTTTGGAAGAAGCTTGTCGACTTTATTTGGTAGTTTTCAGGGAAAGGTTTCTGTGTAGTGAATACTAGTGTGTAGCAGTTCATGTCTACGCATACTACTCCTACTTCATCTTCTTCACTGAGAGCTTTGTCTACTGCGTAAAGTAAGTAGGGGAAGGGGCAGCCTCCGCATATTTTTTCGTACTTTTGCTCGATTTTCTTTACTTTGACTTCATTTAGCCCTATTTTTTCTCTAATATAGAGTTTTCCTGAATCAATTACTGTGATTTCTTCGGCTTCAGCAAAATATTTCTCTAGTATTTTTCTTGGGAAGGGGTTCATAAAAGCTAGAGTAATAGTAGTTCCTTCTTCTGGTGCTTCTTGGCTGCAGCTTGCCGAGATAACTGCTACTTTTCTGGAGTCCTTTTCTTCTACTTCGTTGATTTCAAGCTCTGTGCTCAGCTTCTCTAGTACTTTTAAGTTTCTCTCGTGATCTGCTATGCTTTTTTCAAGATTTCTGCTAGCTATGATATTCCAACGGTAGGGTCTTAGCCAGTGTTTGTTGAAGTAAGGTCTTGGATGCACTCTTTTCGTAGAGTCTCCACCAATAAGTGCTTCAGTTAGCGAGAATAGCGGTACTCTTAGTATGAAGGGTAGTTCCGTTGCTTCAGAGTAGTCTAAAACTGTGTTTACGTATTTTATGATAGGCTTTCGGGGATTGTAGTCTACACAGGGTAAACCTATTTTCTCTGCAAAGAACCTTATGTCATCAAACATTTCTAGTACTACTGCTACAAGTCCTCCACGAATTCCTGTGAAAGAAAGTGAGCTAAGTGTGCTTGTACCTGAGTACAGGTCTCTGTCTAATATCAGTGCTACTGCTCTCTCTCCTACGATAGAGTATCCTGCGGCTTTCTCTAAGGCTGTTTTTCCTTCTTCAAGGTGTTTTTCTAAAGCTTTTTGTACTGGATAAGGCAATGATCTTGAGGCTAAGAAATAGTCTGTTTCAGTTTTAGGTAACTTTAAGA
>QMRV01000278.1 GCA_003649445.1 Thermoprotei archaeon
AACTATTTCGTCGCTTACCCTTCCCGCAATAACGTCTTTTATCGACTCTTCGATTATATCTATGGCTTTGTCCAGCTCCTCCTTCGTTATAACTAATGGTGGAGCTACTCTAAGTACGTTACCATATTTACCATAAGTCATCATTAGAAGTCCTTTCTCCCAACATCTCCAAATAATCTTTAATGCTGATTTTCTATCTGGTTCCTTAGTTTCCTTACTCTTAACAATTTCCACGCCTAGGAGTAGGCCTAAGCCTCTAACATCACCTACAATTTCGTATTTCTCCTTAAGCTCATTAAATCTCTTCTTAGCGTAATTTCCTAATTTCTCAGCTCTTTCAGCAAGCTTCTCCCTTATAATGTACTCTATGGTTGCAATTGCAGCTCTAACAGATAATGCGTGTGCAGCAGAGGTCGCGAAGTATGTTTGTGGTGGTGCTGAATCAAGAATTTCTTCTCTACCAACAACTGCAGAAACAGGCATACCTCCGCCTATAGCTTTGGCTACAATTACCAGGTCTGGCTCTATGTTGAAATGCTCTATTGCAAACATCTTCCCTGTTCTAGCCATTCCTGCCTGTATTTCGTCATCCGCAAAAACTATCCCATACTCCTTAGTCAATTTACGTAAACCTTGCATAAAATTCTTTGGAGGAACAAGCACTCCAGCATCTCCTTGAATAGGTTCTATTAGAAATATTGCAAAAGACTCGCCTGCAACAATTGTCTTAAAGAAGTCCTCAATTAGGCTTAAATAATATTCACCACATTCTTCTTCGCTTAAATTGAAGGGGCATCTATATGTATCAGGGTATTGGAAGAAGTAAACATTTGGCAGTGCATGCATCCTCTTCCTAAGCTTAGGACTAAAAGATCCCGACGCTGAGAGTGAAGCATATGTTGTTCCATGATAAGAGTACGTAAACGAAGCAATATTCGGTCTTTCAGTATACAATAAGGAAGCTTTAATAGCGGTATCGCAAGCATCTGATCCACTTAACCCAAAGGTAACTTTTTTCTTAAAATTACCTGGCGTTATTTCTACTAGGAGCTTAGCAAATTTAACCGCCGGCTCATGGTAGAAGTATAGACAGTAGTGTATGAAATAATCTAATCCCTCTTTAATGGCTTTAACAACATAGTCGTTTGTATGCCCGATGTTATATGTCGCAGCGCTAGAGAGAAAGTCTATGTATTCATTGCCATCAGCATCCCAAACTTTAGCTCCCTTAGTTCTAACGATAGCTACAGGGAAGTATTTGAAAGCAAATCCTTTGGTAACGTATTTCTCATATTCTTCAGCAATTCTAATATTCTTAGATATTTTTTTCGAGGTTAACTTAGAAATCTCTTTAATACCCATTTTGGAGCACCTATTTCAGATAAGAGGATTAGTCTTAAACATATATAAAGATTTAATTAAATAAAATAAACCATTAATATAGAGCTACACTGCAGCGTGATTAAACATGAAAAAAGTAGTTCTCGCAATTGGTGAAATATTTAAACATCATGATACAGGAATAGGTCATCCAGAGTCTCCTAAAAGAATAGAGGTAATCTTAGATTTCTTAAAAGAATTTAAACATAGCGGTCTTGAAATTGTTGAACCCGAGGAAGCTAATAGAGAAGTTGTTGAACTTGTTCATAGCCCTGAATATGTTGAATATATTAAGGTTTTTTCAGAGTCGGGAGGAGGGCATCCATTAGGAGACCTAGATACCGTAGTAAGTAAGAAAACGTATGAAGTAGCATTATATGCCGTAGGCACTACCTTAAAAATTCTTAGAAAGGTAATTTTTGGAGAATACAAAGTAGGTTTTGCCGCTATAAGACCTCCAGGACATCATGCTCATAGAGAACTAGCTAAAGGCTTCTGTATTTTCAACAACATAGCCATTGCGGCAAAATACCTGCTAGAAAACTATGGTTATAGGAAAATAGCAATATTAGATATAGATGCTCATCATGGCGATGGAACTCAGGAAATATTCTACACTACAGATAAGGTGCTTTACATTTCACTCCACCAAGACCCTAAAACGCTTTATCCTGGAACAGGTTTTCCTGAAGAAGTCGGGGAAAGGGAAGGAGAGGGTTTCACAGTTAATATACCATTACCGCCAGGTACAAGCGATAAGGGTTACGCGTTAGCCCTCAATAGCATAGCCTTACCAATAATAGAGTCTTATGAACCGGAAGTATTGCTTGTATCAGCAGGTTTCGATACACACCATGAAGATCCGTTAACCGATTTAAACCTAACCCTTAAAACATACTGGCGCATAGGTAAGGCGTTATGTACACTTCTCAAGAAAATAGAGGGTGCGATAGCTGTTTTAGAAGGAGGATATGCGTTAAACTATCTACCCAAGGCTATTTTAAATCTCATACTAGCATGTAGTTCTGAGAAACCGCTATTCGATGAAAAAGTACTACTCAGAGAAAACCTTGGTCATGTGAGAAAATATATTGAGAGGTGTTTAAGAATTCATAAAAAATATTGGGGATTATAATGATTTTTCAAGTTCACTTAGCCTATTAATGATTTCTGAAAGCTCTCTCTTCACCCTTTCAATTTTACTTCTTAGTTCCGAAACTTCCGCACTAATTTCCTTTACCTTTTCTTCAACCTTCTCCTTTACCAAAGCCTCTAGCTCAGCTAATGGCTTGTAAACTGTTATTTTAAGTGATTCCTTATCCCAAACAACCTTGTTCTCTTCTAGGCTATAAGCTATTTCGACTTCAGCAACATCTTCATCTGACAGTTTAAGCTCTAACATTTTATCTTTCACTAGTGCGTCAAGTATATCTCCTGCTTCTCTAACAGCTTCGGGATTAACACCTTCTACAAGTAAGCTTCTCTTAATCTTATCAACAGCATATTTTAAGCGTATAACCCCTGAAGAAACTACGGGCATAATGTTCTCCCAAATATCATTTCTACTATCGAGTTCTTAAATACCTATTGCTTCTCCCATATCTTAACATGGCTAAGTTTATAGGTAACATTTAAGTATCCTATATACTTTCTATTTCAAAGCAGAGGGTAGGTTGCATGGAGGCAAAATTAGCTGAAGAAATTAAAATCAAAGTAGGCGATAAAGAAATAGTAATTACTGAGGAAACCCTCAACATACTAAGGGAGTATGCTAGAACCCAAATGACTCTTGAAGAGCTCGCTGAAAAACTAGGTTTAGAGTCTTGGGAAGAAGCATATGAGTTTGTAAAGAAAATACCAGCATGGCTACTATGGACTCCACCAACATTGCTGAAGATAAGAAAAAGACTAAAACACTAAAAT
>QMRV01000279.1 GCA_003649445.1 Thermoprotei archaeon
CACTATGCCTAGTAGTTCAAGAGTTCCTATCGTCTCGGAAACCCACTGGCGTGTTGTGGGGCTTAAGCCAATGTACGAGCATAATATCTGATAGGCCATATACACGTCACCAGTAGTTGCGGAAGACTTGTCGAGGTCTTGGAAATACTGCAATAGCTAGCAACACAAGCTGCTGGTGTATGGTAAGGTCAGAGACTGCTTTCTTTATAAAATCATTTTCCAGTTTTTCGGCTGCTTGGTCGACATAAGACTTTTCTACCTTTGGAGAGTTTTCTCCTTCGGCTATGAAAACTGCTTCTCTCAACAAGTCTATTGCGAACCTTGCATCTCCCTCTTTTTGAGCTGCAATAGCTGCGCAGTACGGAACGACTTCCTCGCTTAAAGCACCTTCGACTAGTCCCTGCTTCACTTTGTCTTCGAGGATTTGTATTAGGTCATTAGCACTGTACGGAGGGAAAAGCAGCTTTTTACTACCCAAGCTACTTCTAACTCTCGGATCTAACTCTTCTGAAAATTTTAAGTTGTTTGAAATCCCTACTATAGACACCTTTGCTCCTTTACCTGTTTTGAATCGCGTTAGAGTGTAGAGTGCATCGTCCAAGTTTCTTACCTTATCTATTTCGTCGAGAAATAGGAGAACATTGCCATTGGGATTCCTTATTACCTTCTTCAGAACTTCGAAGTATACGGCTAAGCTTCATCCACTCAATTTAGTCTTCTCGTGGCGTAGTTCATTGATTATCCTTTGAAGCAAGTATGTAGGCGTACGAGCTTCTGGACATGGAACATACACGATGTGTATTAGATCTAAGACGTTTTCGTCTTTAGCAACCTTCTTTAGAAGGTTTAGAGTATACAGCGTGACTACAGTCTTGCCAGATCCCGGGACACCATATATTACTAATATTTCCTGGTCTGTCTCCGTCAAGAGCTGGTCTGAGATGACTTGCAAGCTCTTTTATCTGTTGATCTCTCCCATGCAGCTTTTCGGGAATATAGTCATGGAAAAAAATGTCTCGATTTTTGAATAATCTAACTCACTTTTTCAAAATATCTTCAGGTTTTAGTTCCATGTCGTTCTGCTTTGTTGAACAAATATGTGAAAATTGGGTTATCATTTCCTCTCAGACGGATTGGGACTGTGAGATCACTTCTTTTTCATCATGAGATTAGAGCAGCTATAAGGCTTTTTTCGGCATTTTAACATTTTTATGTGTGATTTTCGAAAATTGTTCGACAAAGCATGTCGTTCATGTAAAGTAAAGATAAGATAAAGGTTTTGGCTTTAGTTTTATCTTAAATTATAAATATAACAATTATTATAACAATTATAGATGGCAAATCCGACTAAATATATTCGCTAGAGACAGAAACCGCTACACATAGTTACCATATTGTTTCCACATGTCATTTAACTATCAACTCACTTCCACATCACTTTGTATCATTTCTTTCATTTCCTCACAGAGATGTGGGGGTCGTAAACTGAGAACTGTAAGAATTGAAAGAACTGTAACACCTCTGTGAGAAATGAAGCAAGTGAAACTAAAAACTCCCGATGAAGGTTACGTTTCTCACGTCTCTCGTGAAACCTCGTTGAGCCGAACGAGCCGGAGGGTTGGAGGTAAAAGTACGAGCCACCTATGTCGCCCTCGCAGAGACTTTGGATCATCACGGCAGCTCCTCCAGGCTGAAGAACTCGTTGAGCAGTGCGACCTCCTCCCTCAACTCCTTCAGCATCCTCTTCAGGTTCCTGTGCTTCTTCCTCAGCCGGCAGCGCATCACGGTGATGTACTTCTTCCAGTCCCCCTTCTTAACCCACTTCTCTCTGAACTCTTCAACACTCATTTCTCCTCTCTTCACGGCTTCGTAGTCATCAAGGAAGTTAGCGTCATCCTTCTTCGTCGCCCACTTCCTGAAGAATTCGATCTTCTCCATCTCTCCCCTCACCACCTTGAGCCAGTCCTGGACGAACTCTTTCTCCCGCTTGGTGAGGATCACGTGTACCACCTATAACTGTCAAGACAGGGGGATGGTAAAGTTGTAGGCATGGTAAAAGCTATTGAGCCAAGAGAGGGTAGTGGATAAGGTAGAGTTATGGGGGAAACGGTTGTGGAAAGCTTTAGTGCGTTTTTTGAGGATTGAGAAGAAAGATTCGACTGCATTTCTGTCGCCAAAAGTTTCCTGTTTAAATTTAAGACGCAAGATTAGGAAAGCGAGTAGATACCAGGGACCTCTATCGACTACGAAGGTTGGTTTATTCTTACAGAATTTAAGCGTTGATTTTATAAAAGTTGTAGCATCTAAAAAGTTTCTTGTGGTAGAAACCCACATACCCAAGCATTCCATTGTATCAACGTCGATAGCCGTCCAAACGTAGATTCGTGTCTTTTCCACCTTTAGAACGGTCTCATCTACTGCTATTAGCCTTCTTCGGCTCTTCCTCGGTTCTTTAAAAATTTTTCGCAGACTATGATAATACTTTCGAACGGACTCGTGGCTGATTTCTTCAAATAGACTGATTATCTCGCTCGTTTTCCTCGTCGAAAGCCCAAAATAATACAACAACCCCGCTATTACCTTCGCCTCCAAGCTTTTCTTGTTCCTCTTGAATACTTTCATCTTCTTCACGATTCTGACTAAATCCTCTAATTTTGAGAGCATACCTCCCTTATCTCATTTTTAAAATTCAACCTTATCTTGACAGTCTGAGTAAGAAGAAACTTGAGCAAAGCCGGACACTCCTACCTGACTTTCCTATCGCGAGATGGTTGCTATTACCTCGAAATCTATCTAAATTCGAGAATTCGTAATGAAGGTGAGATCACGCTCGACTCACCCCTCATCTCAGGAAGAGATAGCAGATTCCTGAGAACTAAATCCGTCAGCGCACTCGTAAGGAGCGTGATGAGGAGAGCAAGCTTCGATTACAGGCCTTACGTGTTAAGACACTATTTCGACACTTACATGCTCTTAGCGGAAGCTCACGGTTACATTCCAAGAGATTACAGAGTCTTCTGGATGGGTCATAAGGGAGACATAGAACATGAATACACTACTAACAAGGAGAATTTACCTTATAATCTGATTAAGAACATGCGCGTGAAGTACGACATCGCCGCGAGAACTTTCCTTGAGACCGGTTTCTTGGGTGACGAAGAGAATAAGAGTAAGAGAAAAGAACCCAAGCAGAAGGTTGTCAAGCCGGAGGAGGCGTCAAACGTTCTTACTAATCCATAATCCCCGTTATGATAATTTCGTTTATCATTTTCACAACCTAGATGATAATAA
>QMRV01000280.1 GCA_003649445.1 Thermoprotei archaeon
AAGGATTTTAGGGTCTTCAAAGACCTTATTCTCGCCTAGAGTTCCTTTAAGCTCGTTTAAGGCCTGTCGATAAGAGTCCACATTAAGTCAGCTGTAGGCGAGGTATATAGCATTATGCTGTTTGCAGCTTCTGGTACTCTAGAGGCTGAGGCATGTAGTATTTGTCTAGCTCCTCCATGGGGTCTTTTTCACCCGGCTTTAAGTGTGCTTTGATCCATTCATTGAGCTTATTTAGCAAGTTATCTAGTATTGTTTGCTCAGTATCTGCTAAGTTAATTACTTCAGCGGGGTCTTTTCTAATGTTGTAGAGCTCGAATCCTAGTTCACCTTTCTTCTTAGCTAACTCTATAATGCTTTTGAGTTCAGGTCCGGGTCTTTCTAGTTCTTTAGGGTAGTGTACAATAAGTTTCCAGTCGCAGTCGATTATTGCTCTTTCGCCCCATGTCTCTGAGACAGCGTATTCTCTTATTTTGCCGCCGTTAATTAGCTTCATTAAACTTTCTCCATCGAACTGGTAGTCTACTTTTATTCCAGCTAAATCGAGTATTGTTGGAACAATGTCTACTTGCTGAGCGTACTCTTTTACTCTAACACCTTTAGGTACTTTAGGAGGATACCTTATTATGAGCGGGATTTTTATAACTGCTTCGTGTAGGCCCGCATGGCCGTAGAGTCCGTGCTGACCTAGTTGTTCGCCGTGGTCAGACGTTATTATTATGAGAGTGTCGTCTAATATTCTGAGGTCCTCAAGTGTATTGATTACTTGCGCTAAGCAGTGGTCTACATAGAAGATTTCGCAGTCATATAGGTCTATCGACTTTTCTTCATCTCCTTCAAATATTTCGTCGGCTTTACCCCATCCCGGGACGTAGTCGTAGCCAGCTTCCGTTTTAACTACTTTGAGGTCCGATAAATCGCCTTTCTTATGTCTAAATACTCTGTCGAAGCCTACGGGCATATTGTAGGGCATGTGGGGATCCCAGTAGTGTATGAAAAGGAAGAATTTCTCGTAGGCATGTTGCTTTATCCAAGGTATTAGTCTAGCGTTTAGCTCTCTTCCTATAATGTGGTGGTGAAGCCACTTAGATGTCCTAGTTACGTTAACGTAGTACTCGTATCCTCTAACGAAGTGCTTGGGATGGGACCTGAAGTTAATAAGGTTGTCGAAAGCAGCTGTAGTGTACCTGTGGTCCCAAAGTATTTCGGCTAAAACGGGGATATTGTCGTCTAGCTGGTAAGTATTAGGTACGTTCCATGGAGTAATGTAGTACTTTGACCTAATAGGGTAGAGCCCGGTAATAATTGACGTGAAGCCTGGCCCTGTAGCTATGCCTGCGGCATACGAGTTTTCGAAAAGTACTCCTTCTTTAGCTAATCTATCGATAGTTGGACTAGTTTCTCTAAAGTAACCATAGCAGCTGAGGTGGTCTGCTCTTAAAGTATCAATAACTACTAAGACTATATTCACATTAAAATAATCTAATCAGCATATATAATAGTAATGAAAAGCTTCGCTAACCCTTATAAGTTTTTGTTGAGAAAATAGTGTATGGAGGTATACAAGTACATAGAATTAGTCGGAGTTTCTGAGAAAAGCTGGGAAGACGCTATTAAAACGGCTTTAAATGAAGCAGCTAAAACAGTCCGGAATATAGTTGAAATAGAAGTAGTTAAGCTCACAGCTGAGGTAGAGAAAGGCGAAATTAAGAAGTATAAAGCTGTAATGAAAGTGTTATTTGGAGTCGAGAGACCTTAATTTCTTTCTCACAGTAACATCGCTTGGATCAATACTGCTCCATATAATTTCGAAGCCTTTTTCTTCGAGAATTCTTACTACTTCTTCGCTACTTAAATTATATTTCTTTAGCTCATTTAAAATTGTTGACAGCTTAGCTACCTGAACTTTCTTTAAGAATTCTTCAGCTTCCTCAGGTAAAATAATTTTATTTGATGGTTTTACTACAGCTTTTTTCTTAGTAGGAGTTCGGGGCTCGTATTTCTTTAAAATAAGATAAACTTCGGGTGCAGGAAGTTTTCTCTTGTAGAAGATAACATTTTCGAATTCTTTTGCGAAAACTTTAGAACATGAAAGTTCTTCATTTACAGCTAAAATAATGTTCTTTTCTTTAAGTTTTCTTAACTTATTTATTTTTCTTTCTAAATAGTCTTTTGTCCAAAAGCCTACAATCTCTAAATATACCTTAACTCCGTTTTTAACGAAGGCGAAATCCGGTATGAAAATACTTGTGCCTGCGACAAGTGGTTCTGGTTCGCGTATTATTTTCCATCCACTTCCTAAGGTCTGAAAGCGTTTGTAAAATGTTTCTTCTACATCGCTATCATATTCTATTAACTTTAATTCTATTTTTGGAAATAAACTAGAATATTTATCTGTTAAATAAAAATTATACACTCTATTCTGTTTTTTGATTTTAGCGTAGATTCTCCATCTAGGAAGAGAAATAATGTAAGGTAAGAGTTTTGCTAATCGAGTGCCATAGCGTTCTGTTTGCTTAACTGCTGAAGCAGGCCCGTCTATTGTAAGTTTGATTCCTTGAGGAACCTGTTCTGCAGTATACATTAGGCCTAGGCGCTTGACATTAAACAATATGATTTTGGCTTGTGTACCAGTTGCCTGTATCTCGGCGTCTATATTTAGGGCTTTGAAGAGGAGTGTTTGTGCTAGTGAAAGATTGTAGTATTTGAGGAGGTCTTCGGGGCTTATTTCTTCAAAAAATTCTACTACTTGCTCTTCTTCATGTACAGCTTTAAATGCCTTAATGAGCTCTTCTACAGGTATTTTGAGTCTTTCTGAAACTTTTTTAAAGACAATCGCTCTTTCTCCCTCATTTAAAGTAAAGCCGTATAGTTTCGATGCTTCTGTAAAAATTTCTAATCTGGCTTTAATAGGGTCTATTTTTGTAGCTGGTTTAGCGAAACTAGTTCTTTTTAAAAGTAAGTGAATTAAGCCTCTAGCAAATCGATAATCTAAGCCTAGCTTAAAAGCCTCGTTTTCGATTTCTTTAGCTTTTTCTTCTAGTTGTTTCTTCTTTAACCCAATTGATTCTTTAAATACTTGAATGAGCTTGCGTGCAACATATAGTTCTGTGTCTGTTAAATGAGAATACTTCGGGTAAATAAAATATCCTCTGGTTCTGGCTACGAGTAAATTTGATGGAAGCATTCCGCTTTAAATACTTGTACTTACACATAAAGAGTTCTTTTACGCACCGAAAGTAATAGTTCCGTTAATCTTTTAACGCTAGGGGTTTAAGCAAG
>QMRV01000281.1 GCA_003649445.1 Thermoprotei archaeon
CTAGCTGTGAACAATAAGAGTATTGGAATTAATAAGAAGTTTAAACTTCTAGCTGTAAGCACAAGTTCTAAACCTAACGGTAAGGTAAAGTAAAAATACGCTACTAAAAACGCATTAGATAGAACCCATGATGTAATTAGAGACTTACCTATACCTTCAGGGACCCTTAAATACCCTAGCATTCCTACAAATGAAATTAATAACAGAGGTATAGAACATAGTTGTATTTGTAAAAGCACATTGGCTGGTAGAGGGTTTAAAGCTAAAATTATTAAACATAAAATCAAAGCTACTATCCAAAATCTCCATAGTACGTTTTTTCCATGGTAAAATACTAGACCAAGTACATAAATTATTAGAGGAAACGATTCAAAAGCTATCAGTGATATCGCATTATCTATATTAACTATGGTTTTTAATCCATGGATTCCAAAGAAGTAAAAATGTAAACCCATAATAGCATAAGTTAATACTAGGTATATTAGCCTTTGTTTTAAGAACGCTGTTCCTTTAAATACTAGTATTATGGAAGTAAAGGTCACTATTAAAAGCCATATCAGAGATGTTAAATGATGGGTTATAGTTAACGCTATTGTTAGAAATGTTAGCAAACATAGGTCTTTAAACCTCCACCTCTCTTTAACATAAATACAAAGTATTAGAAAGAAGAAGGGTAGAGCATGAGCTTCCTTAGTAATAGAAGCTGTCATTAGTAAATTGGAGCTAAGTGAAGAATAGAGGAATGAGAAAATTAAAGCTAATTTAGTGTCTTGTAAAACTGCTCTCGTAAAAATAAATGCTGCTAGAAATGTTGTTGATGAAACAATTGCTGTCATTAAATGGCTTGTAAACTTGATGTTTAAATCTAAAACCGTATTGTAAATAACATTAAACATTATCAGTAAAGGCCAGAAGACATTGTATTCGTCTGAAATAGGTTTCGAAAAGATATCTGACGGAGTGTACTTGGCTACTTTAGCAGCAATACCTAAAATAGGCCAGCTATCTGTTGAGTAAACTTCATTCCAGTAAAGTATAGGGAGAAGTCTTAGAGTGATAACGTATATTACCAGTAGAAATAATGGTAAATACTTAGACTTCATAACCTAAATCCTCTACTTCAATGATAGATCTATGTGCTAATAGAGTTGTTGAAATAACAGTTATCACTGTAAACATTAAAATGACTATTGATGATGCTTCGCATGCTATTTCGAGCTTATGAGCAAAAATAAAGAGATTAAACACCTTCAGTATAGTACTAAATATTTGCAGCGTCATGCAGTATGATATTACATACGCTATTACCGTTATTGCTAAGAAGAACATTGCCATAAATACTTTTATCTCTAGGAATGATAATCCATTAGCATAAAGTATGTAGATACTTCTTCTTGAACCATGAATCATCATGGTTGTTGCAGAGGAAATACCTATTAGAGGGATCAGTAGTGAGATTAATAATATTGTTAAGAGAAGAAGCTTCGATAAACCGTACCTCTCAAAGGTTTCCTCCATTGCCTTTTTACTCACCATAACTTTACCGTACCTAATATGGTCTAATCGCCTAGCTATTTCAAAAACAGATTCAGGAGGTCTGTATTTCCCGGTAAAAGGCTTTTCTCCTATGATGTCTTCTACATAAAAGTCTAGTACTGTATTTTCCTTTAAAATGAGCCTTAATGGTTCACTACTGAACCTGCCGTTTATTTCAACGTAAAATATGTATGATCCTGGGTAAAGTTTTAACGTTATATTTCCATGGCTGAATGTTTTCTTAGTCACTAACTTTTCGTATTCATCGAGAACCCATAAAAATCCATTATTTATTGGTGAGTTATTACTCCATCTTATTGAAACATTCACCTCCAATTTCTCGCTTGGAAGTTTATGTAACTGCATGGTTTCATTTAGTGTTTTCACATGAATTATTGATACGTAATTTGGATCCATACCTCTTAAGTACTGTGCTGTAGGAAGCGGAACCAATACTTCACTATCTATAGGCGTGTCTGTCTTATGTATTCCCTTAACGGTAACTATAACGTATCTGCTCCAAGGATCGCTTATTAGAACTATTTTAGAACCTACTGTTACGTTCATTTTCTTAGCTAAGTCTACGCCTACAGTTGAAGTATAGATTTCGGTAAAGTTAAATAATGAACCTTTAACGATATTTAAATCGAATGTTTTAGTGAAAAGATTTGGATCTATTCCTCTAACCATAACTATTCCTGAACCATTGAACCTACATAGGACTGTTACCTCAGGACTTACGGAAACGACATTACTGCTTGTTAAAATAATTTCCGCTAAGTACGCAGGTAGAAAACCTGTTATAGGTAGTTTAGCTTCACCAGAGTAAATGACATAAATGTTGTTGCCTTCTACGAGAATAGAGGATATTGTTTTAAAAGCAGATTCAATAGTTATTGAAGAAAATAGTGTTATGGAGGTTAAGACTAATAACATTAGGAAGTAGAGTATAACGTACTTTCCTCTAAAAACCTTGACTATCATGTATGCTTTCCTAAGTGTTTTACGCATGTTCATAAGCAACACTCAGCTTAGCAATATAAACGGAAGATAATGATAACGCTAGGATTGAAGCAACTAATGCTAGTAAGTAGTCATTCGCTAGAACGGCCCAGTTGAAACGTATAATAAACGGTACTATTTCTAGTGTTAGTGAAAGTATTTTAACAATTACATACGATACTATCGTACCTAGTGAAAACCCTACAGCCATGGACAGGGAAATAGCTATTATTGAAAAGGTAACGTAAGATACTAATATGTCCTTAAGTGAAGCACCTAGGCTTCTAAAAATAATTAATGTGCCTACCCTGCTTAGCGACATTCTTATCATAGTCATGGAGCTTACAATAGCAGCTGCTAGGACTAAGAAATACTTCCAAACCAACACTACGTTAAGTATGTTCAGCATGAGATTTCTCATAAATAAACTTGTATCACCTACTCCGACCGACCCCAAAGAGCTAATGTTATTTTTAACTAAACAGTAATCATACTTTTCTGAGTCTATGTTGCGTATTGGAAGAATTACTGAAATATCAAGATCTGTACCTGTAGCTGACATTACATTCCAATTTGAAATTCTATGTGTTCTTCCCTTAATTTCCAATGTGAAGACAGTATTTCTTCTCAAACCCAGTGTTCTAGCTAAAACGTAGCCAACATATGTGGTGTTTTCATTTAATTTCAAGTTAAGAAACGTAGATAGGAGGGTATAATTCACATATATTATCCTTA
>QMRV01000282.1 GCA_003649445.1 Thermoprotei archaeon
GCTAAAAAATGGTATGTTGGTGGAAACACGAACCTAGGTACTTCAACCATATTTTCTATTGAAGTACCTGCACTTGTTTGCGCTAAATCTCTTTCTGAAACCTATGATCCTAAGGAAGTTTCCACATGGGCTACACGAATTGCTGAAAAGACTACAGTTGAAGATGCTATATTCTTTTACAAGGCAATCAGAATGGCTAACCCATCATATCTAGGTAGAGTTTCTGAAGCACCAATACCGGATGTTTTTGACTCACTTTTTGAAAAGAAGTTGAAGGAGAGTGGGAAGACACTATGGGATGTTTGGAAACATTCTTCCTCATGGGACATTGTTTCTGAAAACTGTATTTCCGGTCTTAAAATAGTTGTTGAAGGATTTCACGCTATAGACAAGTATCTATCTATACTTAGAAACTGGAACTTAGCTATAATATCAGCATACTTAGAATTGCTCTCTAAATACAGGGATTCCTTAGTTCTCAGAAAACATGGTAGAAAGGTGCAAGAGGAAGTTAGCAGGGAAGCTAGAGAAGTTCTAAATGCTTTAATTAGCGATGTTGAAAAGGGTTTGGTGTTGTTAAGGCGATTTGATGAGGAACTATATAGAAGAAAAATAAATCCTGGAAGTATTGCTGATATAATTGCTGGTTCCATTATGTTAGCCTTATTAAACAATTTAAGACCTTAGGGTATTTAAAATGAACCACATTAGGGCATTAACATGCTTCTTAAATCCTAGAAAATGGGGTATCAATGAACTTAGGAATTACTTGGAGGAAAGGTTTTCTAGGCTTAAGGAGGCTTTAGATATATTCTTGGAAAAACATAGTGTAAGATTATGGACTTTTAGAATAGCTTTACCCTACACTCCACATGATGTAAACCTTGAAGATATCGCTAAACTTGTTGAAGAACTTGCTGAAATATACAATATAGATTTTATTTCGGCTATACATTTAAGGGAAAAAGACCATAGAATAACCGGTCTAGCTGATATTTTAGAGAGTTACGAAAGAGTATTTGCTAGCATAAAAGTGGATACTGCTAGTGAAGCGCTTAAAGTTTCTAAAATATATAATAGCATTGAGGGATTTGCGGGTGCAAAACTAGCCATACATGTAGGACCAGAACTTATTACGCCATATTTTCCCTTAGCCAAAAACGTGTTAGCTACTGAAGGATTATCCCTGACCTCTTTTGTAATTAATGAACTTAAAAACGCTATTAAGAAAAGATCTAGATCAGAATTGGTTGAAGTATTTAAGGAAGCTGAGAGGTTTGGTATTGAGTTTTCTAAAGAGGCTAATATAAGCTATTTCGGTGTTGATACATCACCAAGCCCGTGGATGGATCTAAGTATTGCAGAGGTAATAGAGCTAGCTTCTGGTAGCTGTTTTGGAGAATACGGTACACACTGGGGTATAAGTAGAATCATGAATTTAATCAAAGAGACTGCAGCTAAAGTTAATATTAGGACTACAGGTTTTAATGAAATAATGTTACCTTTAGCTGAAGATAATCTATTAAAAGTTAGGGCTGTTGAGGGAAAGTACGGGGTAAAGGATCTTTTATCTTATATCTCAGTTTGTGTTTCCGGCTTAGATATGGTGCCTGTAGCTAAACCTCTAAACTATAAGGTCATTGCCAAGTTAATATTGGATTTGAAGTCGCTAGCTGAAGTTAAAGGTAGAAGTCTAGGTTTAAGGCTTATACCTATTACGGCAGATCCTGGCTCGATAATTGAGCTTAAGATGTTTGGTAAAGTTCCAGTATTGAAGCTATAGTTACTTTATAAGGAAAGCTTATGTACATGTGTATGTTTGAAATTTATGTTAGGCCGATAGGTGATTTTCATGAACCAAATAAAGATAATTAATGTTTACAGGAAGTATGGATTGAAAATTGTTAAAGGGTATATGCAGTATGTTTGGGATGATAAGGGTAATAAGTATCTGGATTGCCATACGAATTATGGCGCTGCTTTCCTGGGGCATTGCAACCCTAAGATTGTAAAACCTATAGTTGAACAATTAAATAAGTTAATGATGATACCGTATTCTATAGACAATGATGCTAGAGACAAAGTACTTAAGGATCTAAGCAAAATCTTGCCTAAGAAACTTAGTTACGTATTCTTCCAAAGTACTGGAACAGAGGCTGTTGAAGCTGCTTTGAAGTTCTCTAGAAAAGCAAGTAAGAAGAAGAAAATAATTGCTTTTGAGAATGCATTTCACGGCAGAACAATGGGTTCCCTATCGGTAACATGGAAACCCAAATACAGAGAACCCTATCAACCGCTAATTCCAGGAGTGGTTTTTGCCATGTTCAATGATGTTGAAGACGTAGACAAGGTAGTTGATGAGGAAACAGCAGCTGTAATTGTTGAACCTATACAAGGTGAAGGAGGTATAAATGTTGCTACAAGAGAATTTCTTAAGGCATTAAGGGAAAGAACACTGGAGACAGGCACGCTACTAATATTTGACGAAGTTCAATGCGGTTTTGGAAGAACCGGAAGAATATGGGCATTTCAGCATTATAACGTTGAACCAGATATTCTAGTAGCAGGTAAAGCGGTTGGAGGAGGATACCCTGTAAGCTTTGTAGTTACCTGTGGTGAAGTAGCAGAGTCTCTTGAAATAGGAGATCATGGAACAACGTATGGAGGAAACCCCGTAGCCTGCGTTGCCGTTTCTGCAGCAATTAACGTGTTACTAAGCGAAAATGTGCCAGAACAAGCTGCTACCAAAGGAGACCTACTTAGTAAAAAACTTACTGAACTTATTGAAGATATGAAATTGAACTTTAAGGTTAAAGGACTAGGACTCATGTTAGGCGTTGATTTCGGAAGAAACACCGAGGAAGAAGCGATTAGGCTTAAAGACTATGGCATATTAGCTGTTAGAGCTGGTGAAACAGTTTTAAGATACCTACCACCCTACATGATAAGTAAAGAAGACGTAGAACACATAGTTAATGCTTTAGAGAAATTACTAATTGAGAAAGTTTAATTATCTTTGTTTCACGTATTTAGATTGATAAAGAGGTAAAAGACCGTGAAGAACATGGTGTCAAAAAAGTTATTTATACAACTAACGGTATTTACGCTAATACTGTTTATAATGTTCATGGAACCTCTATGTGCTCAGACATATGTAGTAACAGAAACTCTTGACGTAAGCTATGATGGCACAGTACATGTTAAGGTAGAAATAGTAATTACGGAGCCAGGCGTATTTACAATCA
>QMRV01000283.1 GCA_003649445.1 Thermoprotei archaeon
CATTCTCTGAAGCGAGCTATGGTGTACTTGCAATAGCAGAAGCCTAAAGTGGCTGAGGGTATTATCATCTCTCTATGTAAGGGCCAGATCCCAATCTCCTGATTGATATTCCACTCTATGATATTATCGTAGCGACTAAGTCTTTGTACAAGCTTACTCAGAAAGTTTATTGCTGCTTTACGTGCTCTTGGATGATCCCAGCAGGGTCCGGGTTTACCGTCATAAGGAAGCCTATATTGAGTTGGATCATAGTGTTTTTCTCCAGTACTATAGACCATACAGCAATCTGGATACTTTTTATAGAGCCATGCTGGAGCTTGTTCTAAAGTTACTACAAAATATACATACAATCCCAGTCTTTCAGCTTCTTCTATAAGGAACTCTATTTTGTCTAGAGTTATCTTACCTTCTACACTTTCATCTATACACCAGTGCTCCTGGAATCTAAGTGTATTAAGACCTAGATGCTTAATAGTTCTCATGTCGTGTAGAAGCTCGTCTATAGGTCTAGAAGGTTCAAAGTAAAACTGCGCTCCTACAGGAAACATACACTTAGTTTTACTCTTAGCATTAACTAACATCTAGTACTACCGGTAGAATTAACTCGACTACTTAAAAATATCTTCGTTATTCCATCCATTTGAACAAACCTTATTAGGTAATCTCCATGAATACTATAGCTACAGAATTGTTAAAGAGTGGTTATTCATCAAACACTAGAGACTCCTAAACAATTATCAAACTAACTCTTGATTACAGTTATGGGCTAAGTATTGTTAATAAACCTTCCTCTTAACCATAGTGTTTTTAACCATACTACTTTTATCCGCTTTAACCTCTACGCAGTCATAGGAGATGAATCCCACCTCCAGTGATAGTCCTAGTTATCTTTCTAATGAGATAAGTCACTTTATTGGACTTTTGCTAGTAACTATTATACTGAAAGATCTTCGAGAAGCACTAGGGGTTAAGGAAGTATATCTGCTAATAACTGAAGAGCCTAAAGAAAGGATTTTCCTTAAGAAAATAAATATATTAAACCTGGAGAGCTGTGAGAATGGAAGTCTATAACAAAGTTATGATAGAGCTAGAAGGACTGAAAAAGGATTGTGTTAGTCCCAAATACCTCATCCCTGACTACTCAAATTTTCCCACCTATCTAGAAGATAGAGTTCATTACAAGAATTCGTCGAGAAAGACTATTGACTTCAAGTACTGTCAGAAGAATATAGTAAAGTTGTTAGAGGGAGTTAGAAAGGAGAGAGCTAGTAAAATTAATTTCATCTCAGGCAGTAGGACCTGGATATTATACTTAACATTCTTCTCTTCTTAATCGACTGATAAGCATCGAAAGGTGAGCAAGACTACTCAGTAGTAGAGAAGAGGTAGTAATTAATAACTTAAATAAACCGTAATAGCTAAACAGCTTTTTCTATAAGTCTTAAGAATAGGTCGAACTGTTTTTTCTTAAAATTTAAAAATAATTTTATATTTTCAATTATACTACTGGTATATGGAATACTTTTACATCGCATACTCCGAGTTCAATATCTAGTTCAGGTTTACTTCCGGTTATCTTGAATTTCCTCTCCTTAAGTAACTCTGTTATTTCATATTCTTTATCTTTAAGTCCCATTCTATCTCTACTCATTTTTAGTGTTACTTTATGCTCTTTATCTCCTATCTCTATTAAGAAGACTAAGTAACCATCCTCACTATATCTAGCGCCTACTAATACTTCCTCCTTTAGATTATCAGGTGTGATCTGTGCATAGGGTTCAAGGCCAGAGGCGCTTAGAGCACTCTTCAGTATGAGCTCTAAAGCTCTGTCTTCGAAGTCGGCTGCTAGATAAATGCAGAGTCCTTTACCATATTTATTCGCAATTATTACAGGTTTACCATCACACTCAGCAATAACCTTGGCAGTATCCGCGATAACTGTTACATCTTGTGCTGGAAGGCACCAATAAGTACTACCCTTTATAAGATCGTAAAAGTTGCTACTCATCTTAGCGTATCTCGACTTTTCTGCAACCATGTTACGAATATAGTCTAATGCGAATGTTCGGTCTATAGTTAGTAGCATCTTGTTTGCCTGGAATGGTGTAAAGGTCTCGAGTAGCCAGTTTCCCGCCTTTACTCTCTCTTGGAGGTAGCCATGAACCCTATGTAGATGTACCAGAAGCTCCCTATCATTATCTACAGTCGCTTTAACGCCTGTAATTTCTCTTAAAGGTTCACAAGGTGTTTCCGAATAAGGCTCGCCTGTTTCATCAAACTCTCCACAGAAGGGGTTCATAAGGAGAACTCCTCCTCTCTCTACGTATCTTCTAAGACCCTCGGCCTCTGAACGTGAAATATATTTTATGTGAGGTGCTATTACAAGTTTATATTCATTGATTCTTCCATCTAAGAGGTATTCTTCGTTGATTATTGCGGTCTCTGCACCGAATCCGTGTTTAAGTAGTAATGAAAGGAACTTCATAGTGGGAGGTATAGAGACTCCACTTTCGTGAAAACTATTCTCGTCTAAAATTAGGATACCGATGGAGGGCTTCAATGGTGGTGAACTACCGAGAATAGGGGAGAGTCTTCTAAATATTTTATTTAATTCCATAACAGCTATAAATGATTCCTTGAACTGAGGCTTTTCTCTAGGATCATATTCATAGCTTTTACTAGTCACTAGTCCCCAGTAGTCTGACTTGAAGTCCCAGAAAGTCATTCCTGTTCCTCCCATTGCTTGAATAAACCATGCATTTCTAATACACCATCTATAGTCCTGGAAACCAGACATCTCATTTACCTGATGAGGCGGGCTTGAAGAACCTCTGGCAATAGCAATATAATATAAAGCTCTAGTGAAGGAAGCTTCGAAATCTTGAATTCCGGCATGAGCGTTTTTAGCCCTAGAACATACTTTATACCATCTCTGATAACCACTCCATCCGGGAAGATCCATATTCATTTCAAGTGAGATAGGTCTATAAGGATCGTACTTATGTACTGTATTACAGAATTTCACTAGTGTATCTACTGCTATGTACTGCTTGAACCTATACCAGTCCCATCTCGCTACTTTCCATTTTTTTAAGCTTCTTCCCTTAAAGTCTTCAGGCTTAAGGCTTACCGGAGGATATACTTCTTCCCATGAACCATAAGTATTTGGATCATTGTTCCAGCGCTCACCGAGCTCCTCTAGGCTAAACTGTTCTTTAA
>QMRV01000284.1 GCA_003649445.1 Thermoprotei archaeon
ATGTAATATTGTTTCGTAGGTTTTAAACATCTAGTTTAAAGCGAAGTAAGTTAAGAATTTAATTTAAAGTAACATACCTCCGCATGAGGGATAGAATTATATGGCAGCTATTTCGCAAAAGTTAGTCGTTATTGTTATTATAGCTATAATAGCTGCTGGAGTTATTGGATGGGCTTTGGGGGCTTTAACAAGACCTGCTCCTCCACCAACTCCTGAGAAAATTAAAATGGCTTTCTTATTTCCTGGGAGTATAACCGATACTGCATGGAATGAAGCTGGATATAGAGCTATGGAAGCTTTTAGAGGAAAACATCCCGAAGTAGAAGTTGCATGGGTACAGGGGGTTTATGATCCTGCTGCAATAGAGCCAACTATTAGAAGCTATTGTGAGCAAGGATATAACTTAATTGTTGGCGTTGGCTTTCAATATGGGGAACCTATGGCTAAACTTTCTGAAGAATACTCTAACGTATACTTCTTAGCTATTGCTGGTGCTCCCCAATATGTTGGCCCTAGAGTTAGTGTAGCTGATGTCAGAACAGATCAAAGCGGATTTATTGTAGGTTATTTAGCAGTTAAAATGTCTAAGTCTAATCATGTAGCTTTCGTTGCAGGCATGGCTGTTGCAGAGCTTTCTCGTAGCGAAATAGGTCAGAGAAAAGGAATAGAGTATGCAGGATACGATCCTGACGTAGCACTCCATGTACATTACGTAGGAGACTTCCATGATGTGCCAGGAGCAAAAATGGCAACAACAGCTCTTATAGAAGAGCACGGCGTTGATGTGGTTAAAGCTATGGGTGACGGTGTTCAACTAGGAGCAATATCTGCTGCTAAAGAAAAAGGAGTATATGCCGTGATGAGCGGCACATATCACCCAGAAATATATCCTGAAGGAATGCTAATGTATGAAGTATGGCACTGGGAAATAGTGTTTGAAGAATGGTATAATGACTATGTAACAGGGAAGTTGGAGAAGGAAGGAGGAAAGGTATACTGGCTTAGTCTTGAAAACGAAGGATTAGAAATAATTCTTGGAGGAGGCTTAGTACCTCCAGAATTACAGAAGGAGATACAAACACTAATAGAGAAAATTAAAGCTGGAGAAATAGATACAGGGTTTAAACCATAAAAACTATAAAACATCTTTTTCTCTGTAGTCCCAGAAGCCATAGAGAGTTAATGGGGATTAATAGTTTATGGAGAAACCAATAGTATCTATGAGGAATATAGTTAAAAGATTTCCTGGCGTAGTTGCTAATGACCACATAGACCTTGACGTTTTCAAGGGAGAAGTCTTAGCTCTTCTCGGGGAGAATGGTGCTGGTAAAACAACATTAATGAACATACTTTACGGCCTATACAGAGCTGACGAAGGAGAAATATACATCGACGGCAAAAAGGTCTATTTTAAATCACCTAAAGATGCTATTGCACATGGCATAGGTATGGTTCATCAGCAATTTATGCTTATAGATGAGCTTTCTGTTGTCGAAAATATAATATTAGGCCTTAAAGAATACGGTTTAGTCTTAGACCTTAAAGAAGCAGTTAAGAAAATAAATAAGCTAGCACGAGAAATGGGGTTTAAAATAGATCCGTGGCAGAAAGTATGGCAGCTTTCAGCAGGTGAAAAACAAAGAGTAGAAATTTTAAAAGCTATTTTCAGAAACGTTAAAGTCTTAATCCTGGATGAACCTACATCTGTTTTAACACCTCAAGAAACAAGAGAGCTATTTAAGATCATAAAGAAACTTATAGCTAACAATATAGCAGTAATATTTATCTCGCATAAACTACATGAAGTTATGGAAATTGCTGATAAAATAGTTGTTCTAAGAAAAGGTAAGGTTGTAGGCAAACTCAGCAGGGAACAAGCCATACCACAATTACTAGCAAAACTTATGGTTGGAAGAGAAGTTTTCTTAGAAATAACCAAGAGACTTAAGAAGCCAGGCCATGTTGTTTTAGAGGTCAAGAATCTTAAAGCATTAAGTGATAAAGGTGTTTTAGCGTTAAAGGGCATATCGTTTAAGGTTAGAGCAGGCGAAATTGTTGGTATTGCAGGAGTTGCTGGTAACGGACAGAAAGAACTTGCTGAAGTAATTTATGGTTTAAGAAAACCATTAGAAGGTAAAATATATCTCTTTGGTAAAGATGTAACCTATAAAGATATTTGTGAACGTATAAGAATAGGTATTTCACTAATACCTGAAAACAGGTTGGGTTTAGGTATAGTTGGTGAATTTTCTGTTGCTGAAAACCTTATTTTGGAAAGAATAGATGAACAACCATTTTCCCTAAACATACCTTTGCTTTCTAGGTTAAATATCAAGAAAATTAATGACCAAATGCTTTTAAAATACTCCAGGGAGCTTATAGAAAAATTTAGCATAGTAACACCATCACCTTTTGCTAAAGCTAGAACACTATCTGGAGGTAATATTCAAAGACTTATCTTAGCTAGGGAGTTAGGGAGAAAACCTGGTTTCATAATAGCTGAAGAACCAACTGCAGGACTTGATGTTAGTGCAACAGAATATGTTAGAAAATTATTATTAGAAATGAGAGAGCAGGGATACAGTATTTTACTTATTTCAGGTGACCTATCCGAAGTTCTATCCTTAAGTGATAAAGTTATGGTTATGTATGAAGGTGAAATAGTGGGTGCTTTTAGACCTGAAAAGGCCAGTTTAGATGATGTGGGGTTAATGATGACAGGTGTGAAAAGAATGCCTAGAGAGGTGATTAAGAAAATATGGGACTAGAAATAAAGTTTATTGAGAGAGAATTACATCCTATAATGTACATTATTGTACCATTGGGAGCATTTTCGCTAGCGTTTCTTTGCGGAGGCGTTTTAATGTCATGGGCTGGTGTAAACCCTATTTCTGGTTATGAAGCATTTATTTCTGGCGCTATAGGTTCTCCTGTAAAGTTTGCAGATACTCTTGTCAGAACTACGTCTTTTCTTCTCATGGGTGTAGGTTTAGCATTTGCATTAAGGGCCAGGGTATTCAATATCGGTGCTGAAGGACAATACATCATGGGAGCTATTGTAGGAACATGGGTTGCTTTACTGCTTCAAGAAAATCTTCCACCACCAATAACCATTATTGCATCCTTAACCATGGCTATGATTATTGGCGGGTTATGGGCAGGATTTGCAGGGTATTTAAAGGCAACACTAGGAATAAACGAAGTAGTACTA
>QMRV01000285.1 GCA_003649445.1 Thermoprotei archaeon
GAGTCTATCAAAAATAAAATAGCGCTCCTTTCTTCTGCTAACTCGTTGACAATGTAGGTTCCAACAGTTCTAAAAGCAAAAATCTCCATTTGTCCTGGAGTGTCTATGAGCACATATCCGGTCTTGTAGCTTCTTATTTCGTCTTTAATTGTGTAGAGAGCTTCTGTTGCAAGTAAGTCAGTTGCAGCGATTATGGCTCCATTAGGACCTAGATTATATTTTCTCATGAGGTCTTGTGCTGTTAAATAATTTCTGACGTCGATATCAGGTTCATATGGAAGCCATTCTGCTGCGGGGTCTAAATTTACTGTAATGGCGGGGATATCGTTTGCGTCAAGCCATTTAGAGAATGATGCTGTTAAAGTGCTTTTGCCACTACCTGCAGGGCCAATGATGAATACTGTCAACATTGTTCATGCACCAGTTTGAATAAGGGCTTTTTATTGGTTCTAATCTTTTTATAGACTTCTATTACTTGTAGCGCGAAAACTCCATCGATATAGTCTTCTTGGTCTTTTAGAGTTCTGAATCCGTGGATCTTTAAGTCATGAATTACTTCTTCTACTTTCTTCCCTCTTCTTCTCTCGATATCACGTATAATGTCTTTAAATACTCTTTCATTGAAGTCTCCGTAGTCGTATATGCATGGAGGCTTAAGCTCGGGATCTATTTCGTTAATTAAGTCGAATAGTAATACACATGTTTCGGCGTCTCGTTCAGCGGGGCATCGTTCGTAGCAGTGAGTTAGAGCATAGTTGAGTAGCTTACGTAGAAGATCTTTACTTATTAAAACGTATTCGGTCATAGCTTTTCAGAATAATTTAGAAGTCCTTACTATAAGGTTAACTGAGATTGGTTAAAATCCTGCTCGAACAATGTCTCTTGGTTTCATGAGTTCTCTAAGAAAAACTGTAGCATAATTGCCTTTTCTTAGAATAAACTGTACTGTAATAGATTTACTAGAAATATTTGATAATTTAAGGTTTTCTACTGTAAAACTTAAGTGTCTATAGCCACCCTTGTTAGATACTTCAGGTAACGATTCTACTCTAAAATTCTCCAGCTTTATTCCTTCTTCTTCAAGCACTTCTCTCTCTATTTCACCTGGAATTCCGTCACATAGTCGCGTATTAAAGCCAAACAGATTACCCACTAGAATAGCTTTATTGTTCTTTATTAATTGTAGTAGATCTTTGAAGTTTGTTTGTGAAACTTTTATAATACTGCTGAAGCTGCCTATAGGAGTTAGTAAAGCCACATAGTCTCCTATCTCTGGAAATTTTAAGGAGAGCCCTCGTTCTATTCTCTTGCTTAGCAGTAGATTAAATAAGTATGATTGATAGGCTTGAACAAACATTCTTCTGAGTGTTAGCGGAAGACGTCTAAGAGCACCGACATAGTCGTTTGGATGTTTCACTAAATAGCTAGCAATAGCCCTCTCGTGGCGCAGCTTTGAGGGGTATATTTTAAGAATTACCTTCGGGTCTCGAGAGTTCCAAGCTTCTCTTCTTGCTTCATAGTTTTTTTCCAGAGGAAAGGGTCTAGCTACATATTCCCAGACTGCTGCTTCAAAGTCTCCCCTAATGATATATTTGCCCACAATGTGAGTGACGGGTCTAATTGTGCCGAATCTCTGATAACCGTAGTATGCGGGGACGCCTCCTTGAGTTCTTATTTCATGCAAAGCCTTTTCAACTATCCTTTTTGCTTCTTTTTCATTTTTTACTTCTATATCTGAAATTTTTATTTGGAACCAATTTCCGTAGAGCATTCCAGGAGACAGTTTAAAGGGGCGTCTGAAAAAACCGTATAACTTTATTTGATTATGTTTAAATTCCTTTAAAAGAGTTTCATATGATGGATAGGTTGATACGAATTGCCTTGTTATGGCCTTAGCGTCCTTAATGCCAGCAAAGTAAAAATGATTAAAAGGTACTCTTAGCGCCTTAGATAGCTCCATTATTGCTGAAATCATATCTATTCCTCTTTTTTCTAGAATGAACCACAAGTATTCTCCTTTAATATCGCTACTAGTATTAATTGAAAAATTTGCTCTCAAGCCGTCTACGCTTATTTCTTCTACTATAAAGTCTTCGAGACGAACTCTAATTCTTCCACCAATTGGTCTTGTAGAGGTGATGTAGAATTTTAGCCCAAGTTGATGGTCTAATTCTGCCGAGCTTAAGGTAGGCATAATTACCTAAGCAGTTTAAGTGACCCCGTTATTTTATCTATTTCCTTGGAGGGTGCAGGACCTATTGCTACAGCAGTTAACGTATTAGGAGGAATTTCGGTTAGCCCTTTATCTCTCACAATTGCTGTAGGAAGATTCATTTTTCTGGCTTTTTCGTATATCTCAAGTAGCTCCTTTTCGCCCGGGACTTGGAGTACTACTTTTTTCTGAAAACCATTAAACCATTTTTCCCACCATTGAGGATAATCTCTTCTAGCGTTCTCTGAGGCCATTACTGCTGCATGAGCAACTTGAGCAGCTATTTTGCCCTTACTCATCTTAATATCTGTTCGCACTACAATTACTTGCTTTAACTCTTCTTCAGAGGACATGGTCTAAGCAATTAGCTATATTTGCTGTATAATTTTAATTTATCTGGGGATCGAGAATGAGTGGCGAGACCGTGAAAATAGAAGTTGTTGAAATGAAGATACCAGAAGAGTGTAATATCATCATAGGCATGGCGCACTTTATTAAAACCATAGAAGATTTGTACGAGGCTCTAGTTAATGGAGTACCAAACATAAAATTTGGACTTGCGTTCTGCGAGAGCTCGGGTCCGTGTCTTATAAGGGCGGAAGGAAATGATGAAGAATTAAAAAAAGTAGCAATAGAGAATGCACTTAAACTCTCGGCAGGACATGTCTTCGTTATAGTTTTAAAGAATGCTTGGCCTATAAATATACTTAACGCTATTAAAATGGTTCCCGAAGTAACTCGAGTATTTTGTGCAACAGCAAATCCTGTACAAATTATTGTGGCAGAGACAAGCCAGGGAAGAGGAGTCTTGGGAGTGATTGATGGCTACAAAACTAAAGGTATAGAGGGACCAGAGGACGTTAAGAAAAGGAGAAAGTTCTTAAGGGAGATTGGATATAAGCTAGGCTGAATGTGCAACATTAGCGGTTGTAAAAAGCCAGGAGACATAGTAGTAGAATTAGAGGGCAAACACTATGTACTTTGTCAAGAGCA
>QMRV01000286.1 GCA_003649445.1 Thermoprotei archaeon
CACCAGACCTATTCAAAGACGTAGTATTAGAAATCGATGATACAGCAGTTGTGCATGCACCTAAACACCTACTTTTAGCTGTCGAATCAAGGTGTAAAGACGTACTATATGTAAAAGAGTATGAAAACAAACCTCCTCAAAGAGATGAAATATTATCGAAGACCATGCTAAGTATTTCCAGGTTTTTCAAAAGAATCCTAGGAATAGAAGAAGACTAAAAACCGCAAAATATTTTCAGAAATAAAACTACATAAACATGTTTTCTGAAACCTTGTTCACAACATGTTCACATCGGAAAAGTGTAATTTACGATTATGTGGAGACATTTCCACAAAATGAAACATAGATGTATTGGTTTTTCTAAACAAACAATCTTATATTTGTTTAACCTCTTTCCGTTAAGGGTGAGGAGTAAGTAGAACATGAGATATGCTATTGAAGCTGAAAAGATTGTGAAAAGATATGTTACCAAAAAGAGAAAAGGGTTCTTAAAAAGCGAGATAGAAGTAGTTGAAGCATTGAAAGGTATATCTTTTAAAATAAGGTATGGTGAAATAGTTGGCCTACTTGGCCCTAATGGTGCAGGTAAAACAACTACAATAAAAATAGTGTCCACATTGCTTCTACCCGATTCGGGTAAAGTGTTTATCGATGGAGTTGAGGCTTTTAAAAACC
The DNA here is from genome assembly GCA_003649445.1 of Thermoprotei archaeon. Next base: position 676 of record QMRV01000286.1, read on the forward strand.
TATCCTATGTTAGGGAGAAAATAGGTATAATGTTAACTGTGGAAAAAGGGTTTTTCCCTAAACTCACTGGACGTGAAAACCTCATATATTTTGGAACACTGTATGGGTTGGAAAGAAAACTGCTTGAGAAAAGAATAAACTATCTTTTAGACCTACTTGAACTTAAAGAGCTAGGTGGTTCAGACAAGCTTTATGAAGAATTCTCTTTAGGAATGAAAGCTAGGCTAGCGTTTGCAAGAGCATTGCTGAAAGATCCGCCAATAATTTTGCTTGACGAACCAACGTTAGGATTAGACCCTGTAAGTGCAAGGAAAATAAGGAGAATAGTTAAAGATCTTGCACATAAGGAAGGTAAGGCCATTCTATATACAACACATAACATGTTTGAAGCTGAAATCGTCTGCGATAGAATATTGCTTATAAATAAAGGCGTTATAGTTTCTGAAGGAACACCTGAAGAACTTAAAAACAAAATACCTAAACTTAAAGTTATCAGAGCGGTTTTACATGGTGGAAGCAAGGAAAAGTTTTCAAAACTTATTAGTAGTTCTCTAAATTTAAAACCAGAAATTAAAATTGTTGAAAGAGGTTTAGAAGTAAAATTAGCTGTTAAAAACCCTGAAGAAATTCTAAACGACCTGTTAAAAATTTTCAACTCAGCAAACGTTGATGTAGTTAGTCTCAATATTGAGGAACCAAGTTTAGAAGATGTTTTCATATATTTTGCTAAAGGTGTTATAGAATAATGTTAAAACGCTTCCTAAGCCTGATTAGAGCGGAATATATGTTCGTAGCTGCCGAAATTATTAGGAGAAAAACTATTTTATTCTCACTTATCTTATGGCCATACATTATAATGGCTTTTATAGTTTTACTAGGAAGCAGCATGGGTGGTATGAGTCATTTTCAGCAGAAAATAGGGACAAACCCTGTTTTATTCTTTATAACTGGAAGTTTCCTCCTAATAGTTTCGCTAATATTTTTCGATGAAATATCGTCACGTTTCTGGTATGATGAATTCATAGGGACTCTACCTTACATAATAATTGCACCTACATCTAAAACTATGTTAGCTCTCGCTATGGGGTTTCCAAGGCTTATAATTAATGTCTTAGTGGGTTTATCTTCTCTCATACCAGTATATTTTATACTTAAAAGTTTCCCAGGGCTAATAGAAGCATTAGTTGTTATTGCTCTTTCAATATTTAGTGCATTAACTTTCTCAACACTTGCTATAATTTTTTCATCACTAGTTCTAATCTCAGGCGGAGGATGGAGAGTTTTAAGTATTCTTAGGCCATTGATAATGCTTATTTCTGGTGTATTGTATCCTAGGTTTTTACTTCCTTTAACTATAAAGTTTTTCACAATAATTTTTCCTTTAGCTAATAGTGTTGAAGTTATTCAGCTATTTTTAGTTCAAGGAGGACTAACAGCCTATTCTCTAATGTTACTTGGACTAGCAACGGCTTTTGCGCTACTATATGCTCCAATATCTATTGGAAGCCTAAGAACATGGGAGCATAGGGTTTTGGTTAAAGGTGCTAAAACATGAAAACATTACTTAATAAGTTAGTAGAGGCCGCTAGAATAGCGTGGGTTTCTTTTAAACTCTACACTATATCTGACATTATTCGCAGTAAAAGTGGAATAATAAGCTTAGCTGGTATTTCTCTTTGGCTAATACTGCTAATTTTACCTATAAGTCTTTTTGCTAATCCTCAAATAGGTTTGAGTAGAATAGCGGCTTTTATTTTTGGAGGAATACTTGTTTTCAATGTCTACTCTGTAGCTACATGGGATTGGGCTTGGGAGATAAGGAAACTGATAAACTATAACGTTTTAGAATACCTTATTGTTAGCGGTAAAAGCCCGTTAATGGTTTATTTAGGGCTTATACCTGTTTCTCTAATATGGCTTTTAGTGATAACTGTTTTAGGTTACGGTATTGTAAATGTTTTCGTCACACAACCTAAAATAGTTGTTTCGGACTTGAAAATGCTTGTTCTAGCATTCATACTTCTCATAATAGTTGTTTTAAGTTACGCACTTGTTTTAGCCTCAACAATATTGATAAGTGGGGCTTCAGGAGCAATAATAGAAATATTTTCGTGGGTCCTACCTTTAGCCACAGGAGGCTTCATACCCTTATCATTCATGCCTGAATCTTTAAGAACCATAGCATTACTTACTCCATTCAGTTATCCAGCAGAGCTCCTTAGAAAAGCATTAAACATATACGAGCCCATATTACCAACAGACACCATGTTTATCATAGGCTACATTTATGGTTTAGCATTCCTCACGTTTTCCATAACTCTTTTCAAACTCGGCATAAGAAAAACGCTAAAAGAAGGATTAAAAACGCTTTCCGCGTGGTAACCTTTTAGCTCATGTTATTTTGACGGGTAGTTTCCTCAAAAATTTAAATAGGATTTAGTAATGTCAGGTCCCTGCTTGGTAGCATTATAACAATGAAAATATTCAGTAGCTATGCTGAGAAAATTAAAGGTAATCTAATAAGCAC
>QMRV01000287.1 GCA_003649445.1 Thermoprotei archaeon
AGGTAGCTAAGGAGGCTATGGATAAAGGCTTAGTACAGTGGGGCTTCTACCACAGACCAAACTTTGGAGGAACACCATTCGTAATCCTATACTATCAGTATGGAGGTATACTTCAAGACCCTGAGACCGGTAAACTGGTGCTTGATAAGTCAGCTATGCTGAAAATGCTGGAGCTATTGTATAGAATGGCACAGGTAGATAAGGTACTGCCACCAACAATGATAGGTACCTCATGGAGACAAATACACGCAGACTTCGTTAACGGCAGAGTACTGTTCTGGTTCGGTGGAACATGGCACTGGGCTGAATGGCAAAGAGTAGCATACCATGAGGAGCTAGGAGAGCTGCCCGAAGAATATGAGTGGGAGAACATAGGATTTGCACTAGTACCAGCGCCTGAGCCAGGGCTTAAACCAATGACGCTGTCAAGCCCATACTTGTACTACGTAACAGCGCAAGCAGAGGAACCTGAAATAGCATTTCTACTAATAACGCTAGCGACTTCAGCGCCAATAGATGCAATACACGCTGTTGACAGTGGCCACCTGCCAGTAAGATCAACTACCGTGGAACAGCCATACTATAAGCAGTCAAAGTTCCACAGAGAAGTTGCCTACATGCTAGAATACACATCGTTCGAACCACTTCATCCAAAATGGGGAGCATACAAGGATGCATGGATAACTGCAATAACTAAGGTTGAGAAAGGAGAAGTAACACCTGAAGAAGCACTAAGTGAAATGATAGAGACATTAAAGGCTGAACTAGGTGACGAACTAATAATTAGAGACTAAAATTTAAATCCAAGTACTATTTTTTATTTACTCAAGCAACTCTAACGCTTTCCCCCCAATACCCCCTTACTTGTAATTCGAAGCGGCATTACCATAGGCTATCTACATTATCTATCGAAGGGTGTTTCCAATGGCGTTGAAAATAGGTAGAAAAGTGCTACCTTGGATTTTCCTTGCCCCAATGCTAATAATGATCGTCTTCTCGTGGATAGCTCCTGTTCTCTTAACAGTTTACTTAGGATTCACTGATCTTAGCTCTAAAAACTTTCTTGACTTTGTAAGAAACTTCTTTACAGAGAAAGTGCATTTTACACTAGAGAATTTTGAGAAAATATTCTTCGCAAAAGACCCTTACATTGTTGAAGCACTAACTATAACAGCAATTTACGTTTTAAGTGTCCTGTCTATAAATTCCATCTTCGCACTCGTTCTTTCGATTGCAATAGCATACTTTATTAGAAATGAGATTTTATCCATGATCCTAAGAGTTTCATGGCTAATACCTAGAATTATGCCCGGAATAATATATGCTCTAGTATGGAACTGGTTTATAGATCCAAAATATGGAATGCTAAATACACTACTTAAGATAGTAGGAGTTCCTGAAGCATGGCTACCTGAAAGTTGGCTCCTAACACCGCCTTACTCGCAACTACTTATGATTATGGTTAACGGATATGTTGGCGCAAGCTTCGGGATGATCATATATACTGCAGCGATAAAATCCATACCCACAGACATAATTAATGCAGCATTGGTTGATGGAGCTTCAGACTTTCAAGTGGCAAGACATATAATAATACCCTTACTTAAATGGCCTATGCTATTTGTTGTTTCATGGCAGACACTTAGCCTACTAAGCTCATATGAATACATCTTAATGATATGGGGTTCGGGCGGTGGAGGAGGATATGCTGGAATAGCTAAAGCAGCTAAGGTAATGGTGTGGTCTCTATACTCCTACAGTAAAGCATTTGCTGCTGAAGAACATCTTTATGGATATGCTTCAGCATTATCACTAATACTCGTAATTACAGGTGTTGTTCTCATAGTTTTGTACTTTAAACTATTCGGATTTAGAAGGCTCATGGAACCAAGTAGGATAGAGGTGTAAACATGGGTGTAAAAGATAAGATATTCTCGGTTGGAGGAACAACACTTATACTTAACATACTTAAATACGTAATAGTAATTATAGTAGCCATCATACCCTTAATTCCTATATGGACAATGATACTATGGCTTGGTGTACAAAGCTTTAGTGGAAAAGTCATTTTAGGCATTATACCCTCAGATTTCACATTCAAGAATTGGAGATTCCTATGGTCGCCGATGAAAATGGGCTTAAAGGAGTATCCTAACATATGGCCCATAACATTAAATACGTTATTCCTAGCTTTAGGGGTTACAGGTCTCGTAGTTTTCATAAGTACTTTGGGTGGCTATGCTCTTTCTAGAATGGAGTTTAAGGGCAGAGTAGGTTTAATGCAGTTTATAATAGCCTTACATGCGTTTCCAAGCATAATACTGCTAATAGCTTTATTCGTGATTTTAAATAATCTAGGACTATATGGTAAAGGAATAATGACGCTGGTAGGCATAATACTGATTAAAGCTGGTTTGGAAATACCTATGGCAACATGGATTATTAAAGGATTCTTCGATGCTATACCTTGGGATCTTGAATGGGCCGCTCTTGTTGATGGATGCACTAGATGGAAAGCTTGGAGAACAGTAATCCTACCATTAGTTCTTCCAGGAATAGGTGCAATATCCATATTCTCATTCCTATCAGGCTGGTCCGAATTCCTACTAGTGTTCACCTATGTTGAAGATGAAGCATACTATACTTTACCTGTACTCATATATCATATGATTGGTGAATACAAGTTCATAGACTGGGGTATGCTAGCAGCTTTAGGCTTATTCTATGCAATACCTACAATCATATTCTTCAGTACATCTCAGAAACTTCTCTTAAGAATTTACGTTGGTGGAATTAAGAGGTGAAGGGTGTATGGTTAAAGTAACATTGGATAACGTAAGTAAGTTTTTCGGGAAGGTAAAAGCAGTAGTGGATTTAAACCTTAAAATAGGAGATGGGGAATTCATAGCACTTCTAGGCCCTTCAGGATGCGGAAAAACAACAACACTCCTAATGGTTGCTGGAATATATAAGCCAACTAAAGGTAGAATACTTTTCGACGATAGAGACGTTACAAGACTTCCCCCAAGAGATAGAAATGTCGGAATGGTTTTCCAAAGCTACGCACTCTACCCCCACATGACAGTTTATGACAATATAGCGTTTCCGTTAAGGCTTAAGAAGGTACCTAAAAACGAAATAGACCGTAAAGTAAGACAAGTAGCTAAACTGCTAAGAATAGAGGAACTATTAAACAGGAAG
>QMRV01000288.1 GCA_003649445.1 Thermoprotei archaeon
AGCATATAGGAATATTCTTCTATCTGGTTTTCTCCACGAAACCATTTGCGATGTTATAAGTAAGTCTATATACTTCAATAACCCATCTCTTTTAAGAACCTTGTAAATTAAGTAGTGAGAACCGGTATTGGATATTATGCCTATCTTCAACCTCTTCTCCTTAAGGCATATCAATGTTTCTTGAACATCCTCATAAGGCTCCATGATGTCAACTAAACTGTTAAGAAAAACATCGTAAGCTTCCATAATTAAACTAGGATTTAAGCTTAAATTCAGCTTAGAAAAAGTCAACAATAGTATGTTTAAATGCCATAGTTCAGTACCTTCAACGTTTAATGTTCCAAGATACTCCTTTGAGGAAACATAAGCTTGATATATTTCATCCCATGACACAAGTATGCCCTGTTTTTTAAGGTAGTTCGCTAAAATAATAGCCCAGGGAGGTATTTTGAATTTCTTTTCCTTGTACAACGTACCTCCTATATCGAAAAATATTGCTTTAACTTTCATTCAAAACACCTAACTGCTAGAACGGGAACAACAATATATTTATCTTACTTTCTAAGGAGAGTTAGGGGAAGGAAGAGGATTTAAATTAGATAATGACTATGCTAAAAACCTATATACTTTAGTTCTACTTCTTGAGGTAATGTATTCCTCTATTATTCTTGATATCTTATATTCTAATACGTACTTGTCTATTATGATATATCTTTTCTTTACAGTAACACTACATCTAAGTGTTGACTTTATTTTACTGCCAAGCTTCTTAAGGTTTTGCGGCGGATTATCGAAAGCTATTATTGTTTTCCATTTGCCATTATCGTCAACCCTGTAGAGACAATAGTACTTCGTCGCTAATCACCTTAGATAAAACTTTGGAACCACTTGTCCATATTTTTGCTAAACTAACATATTTGAGTTTCCTCTAAAACAGCATAAACGACTTTATAAATATAATTAAAAGACCATATTTCGACTATAATCTAAAATGTTTACGGTATTACCATTAGGTGAATTTATAAACTCTTTAAACATTTCATTACATGTTATTGTATAAATTTTTATTAGCGAAAATAACTTAACGATATTAGGTGCTAAAATGGTTGAAGCTGTTGATTCAGTAAAGATAATTATTCTTGCAGATGACTATGCAGGGTACGAGTCTAACCTTATTGGCCAACACGGTTTTTCAGCTTTCATAGAAGTTAGTAGAGGTGATATTAAGAAGAGAATACTATTTGATACAGGTCAATATGCTGCACCTGTACTATTTAATTCGAAGAAACTAGGCTTAGACTTGACTAAAATAGACTATATTGTTCTTTCCCATAGACACTATGATCATACAGGAGGTTTGCCTAGAGTACTTAAGCATGCAGGTAGGAGGAGAGTATATGTGGTCGCTCATCCGCTTCTCTTTAAACCTAATTTCGTAATGAAGCCCTATCTTAGAAATGTTGGTGTACCATTCGGTAGAGATGATCTGGAAAAGTATAATGTGGAGCTTGTATGGGCTAAGAAACCAATGGAAATAATTGAAGGTGTTTTCGTAACAGGAGAAGTACCTAGGGTAACTGATTTTGAAAAACCTATTGAAACCTATACTTTTAATGAGGAAGGAGAACTAGTTTTTGACGATCTTAGGGACGATATTTCGCTCGTAATTGATGTGAAGGACTATGGGCCTATAGTAGTTACTGGTTGTAGCCATGCCGGTATAGTTAACATAGTAAAGTATGCTAAGAAACTTACTAAATATAATAGGGTGAAAGCAATTATAGGGGGATTACACTTAATTGATTCTTCAGAAGACAAAATAAGGAAGACCATTAGTTGTCTTGAAGAGGAAAATGTTGAAACAATACGCGCTGGTCACTGTACAGGGTTTAAAGCTCACCACTTATTCTCTCAAATCTTCCGGGGTATATACAGTATAATATATACTGGTTTCACTTTCTCCACACAGTAGGAGGATTCAAGGTGAATGCAATGAAGGTATATGAGGTCGTTTTATGTGGAAAGACTATTGAGATTAGAAGACCTAAGAATACTGATGAATATAGGAAACTTATGGATGTCCAAGTTGAAATATGGGGTATGCCTGACTATAGTGAAGCAGTAACATATCATATGCTAATCTCGGCTGATAGGCATGGAGGACTTGTTTTAGGAGCTTTCGAGAAAGATACAGGCAAACCAGTAGGACTTGTTTTCGGAATACCAGGCTACCTTGATGGTAAAATATTTCATTATAGCCATATAGCAGGGGTGGTTTCGGACTATAGATATAAGGGACTAGGCTATATCCTAAAGCTTAAGCAGAGAGAATTCGTTTTGAAGCAAGGTTTAGACCTAATAGTTTGGACCTATGATCCACTACAAGGATCAAATGCTAAATTCAACGTTGGAAAATTAGGTGTTATTGTTAGAAAATTCTATAGAGATTATTATGGTGAATTAAGAGACCAAATAAACATTGGCATGCCCACGGATAGGTTTGAAGCTGAGTGGTGGATTAAAAGTAGGAGAGTAGAACTTAAGCTTCAAAAGAAACTAAAACCTCCACCATTAAAGCATGTGTTAAGCTTAGGAGCAGACCTAGTAACGGAAACGAGGAAAGTAGACGACTATCGGAAATTAGAAAACTATAATTTAAAATCAAATAGTAAGCTATTAGTCGTTGAGATACCCGGGGACTTAAACAAACTAAGGAAAAATAGGGGCGTCTTACTAGAGTGGAGGTACGGGTTAAGAGAAGTTTTCAAATCATATCTCAACAAAGGATACATTGCAATGGAGTTTATCTCAGAGTTCGAAAACGGGCTGAGAAGAAACTTCTACGTTCTCTGGAAAGAAAGTCTCGACAAAATTCTCAAAGGAGAAACACCTTGGAGGGAAAATTTAGCGTAGGTGGTCAACAATTAGAATAAAAATAGTAAAACTTTACCATGCAGTTATGAAACTTAAAACACCCTTCGAAACGAGCTTCGGAAAAACCATAGATAGACACTGTATTTTAGTGAAAATAGTAGATGAAGAAGGTGATGTAGGTTGGGGAGAAATCCCTGTAGATGATGTACCATATTACCATTATGAAACTGTCGAAACAGCACTTTACGTAGCGAAAAAGTTTCTAGTACCAAAGTTATTGGAAATAAACGTAGCAGAACCCAAGGACTTCTTGAAC
>QMRV01000289.1 GCA_003649445.1 Thermoprotei archaeon
AATTATCCTTAAAGCTTCGTCAAGCATTTCAAGCCTCTGCCTTAAACTTGGGAAAGGTATTCCGAACCTCCTAAAATCCTCCTCATACCAGCATGCACCAATACCGAACTCTAACCTACCACCAGAAATAACATCTAAGGTTGAAGCCATTTTAGCAAGAACCGTAGGGTATCGGTAAAGGTTACATGTAACAATAGTACCTAACCTTATCTTCTTAGTTAAACCCGCGAAAGCAGATAATGTTGTCCAGCATTCAAAAACAGGATAATACCTTACCTCAGGATAGGTTATGAAGTGGTCATATAGCCAGACATGGTCGAAACCAAGTTCTTCAGCAGCTTTTAAAACCTTAACCATACGTTCAAAATCCCTACCATCACCGATAAGATCAAGCCTCCAACCCTGAGGAACAATAACGCCAAACCTAACTTCACCCAATAAACGTAGGCACCTCTACTATAAACCTTAAATATTTCCAGCTAAAATGCTTACTCAAAGTAAAAAATTTAAAATATAAAATACAGTTTTGAAAAATAGGTGTAAAAAACATATGAACTTAAAGGCTATTTCACCCGTAATAGCAACAGTAATCATCGTATCAGTAGCAATAGCAATCGCAGTAGCAGTAGCATTCTGGATGACAGGCATAACAGGACTATTCACAAGATACGAAAAACTAGAAATAGTATCAGCATATGCTACCGCTGGAACAGATAAATGGACCGTAAAAATAATAGTAAGAAACTCCGGAACAACCGATGCAACAATAGATGAAATATTTATAAACGGTAGACCGTTAGGCGACTATGGTGATACGAATGGCGTCACGCCGAACACTGATAGTGTTACATTAACTTTAGGAGAAAACCATCTTGCAAAGGGTATAGCCTTGACTGCAGGGAGCGATTATGAAATAACACTTTACATTCCGAAAGGAACAGCTGTAGGCGGTACAACATTCTCAAGTGGTCAAATAGTCGAAGTGAAATTACATACAGCCTCAGGTAATGAGTATCCAAAATCTGTGCAGCTACCATAAAGTGTATTTTTAATATCAAATAATTTTTTCTTAATTCTCTGTTTTGTATTACTAAACCATATCTTTTAATAGCCTGTTTATTGTATAGTATTACTAGAGTATTACCCGGTGTTAGTATTGTATTTTGGCAAGATTGGATTAGTTACTATGATCGGTATTTCCGTTATTGTAGCTGTTACTGTCGGTTTCTGGATGTCTACTGCTTCTGGTATGCTTTATAAATCTCTTAGTACTGCTGAAATACATTCTAAAGCTGTTTTATGGGTTGACTCTAGGACTAGTTTCTACGTTCACGACAGTTTTAGTGTTTATCGTTGGGATGCTTCTAATTACTGGGAGGTTTATTTAACTCTTGTTAATAGGGGTCCTGCTGATGTTGTTATTGATGATGTTTATATTAATGGTGTTCCATACTATGATTTAGGCTGTTTAACTAGGTATCATGTTGTTGTTGAGGCTGATGGTGGTTTTAAAGTGTTTTCTAAGGGGTTAGTTATTAGGTCTGGTGGTAAGGTTGTTTTGAGAGTCCTTATTCCTGGTGCTGGTTTTACAACGTATGATGGTCATAGTAGCGTGTTTTATTCTGGTGATGGCAATGTTTTTAGGCATGGTGATTCATTGACCATATCTTTTGTTTCTGATGGTTCTACGTTAGCTATTATCTTGATTTTACCCTAAATTACCCCTAATGGCTTTCTTCTTATAGTTCTTTTAAGGTACTTTACCTTCTCCGCTTTAGCTTCTAGCGGTTGATGTTTATCTCTCCTATCATCTACCATTATTGTCGTTATTATTCTTTGAACTCCCATTGCGTGTAGTGTGTCATGTATTTTCCTTAGAACTGTACCTAGTTGTTCAAGGCTTGGAATTTCGAAACTCGTTTCAGCAGGCCCTACTATTGGCTTATATCCTAGTTCCTCCAGAATTTCTACAGTTTTCGCTACGTAGTGTGATATGCTTGTTCCTACACCTAAAGGTATTATGGTTATTGACACATGTATCATGGTTATTCGCCTCAACTATAGTTTAATATCTGCTCTTGTTGTAGATGTTTTCGGTGTTGAGGCGAATCGGCTGTGGAAAGAGCTGAGGTAATTGTTTTTGGTGAAGGAGCTAAGAAGCTGCGTGAAGGCGCTTTACTATTATTCAACAAGTGGATTCGTGGAATTCGAGGGAAACCTAAACCCGGAGATTTAGTTAACGTATATGATGAGGAAGGAGGGTTTTTAGGTTGTGGACTGTATGAAACTGTTGGTCCTGTCGCTGTTAGACTATTATCCCATAGCGAGTTCTACGGTGATAGGTTTGAGTTTTTCATGAAGCTTTTCGAAAAAGCTCTAAGAAGAAGGAAGATTATCGGATATTTCGATACAGGTTTTTACAGGCTCGTAAATAGTGATGGGGACTTCATACCTGGGCTTATAGTTGACGTGTACAATGACATTGTAGTTGTTCAGTCTTCAAGTCAAGCTATAGATAAGGCATTGGAGGATATTGTTGGTGCGCTTATGGAAATTTATGGTAAAGATATTACGGTATTTGAGAAAAGCGATCAGAAAAGTAGAAGCGATATAGGGCTACCGTTTAGGAGAAGGTTTCTGAAAGGACGTAAAGAAGAGACTGTAATTAGAGAAGGTAATTCGAAATTTATAGTTAATGTTGTTCATGGCCAGAAGACAGGTTTCTTCCTAGACCAGAGAGAAAATAGGCTATTTCTTGAGAAAATAGTTGAACCCGGTGTTAAAGTTCTTGACCTTTTCTCATATACCGGAGGCTTCGGGATACATGCAGCTAATGCTGGGGCTAAGAAAGTTATTTTTGTGGAATCAGATCGAAGAGCTGTTGAAATTCTTAAAAGAAATTTAAAGCTGAACATGGTTAGTGATTATGAAATTTATAGCGTAGATGTATGGGAAGCTTTACCAAGGATCGTAAATGAGAAATTCGATATAATTATTGCTGACCCTCCTGCTTTCATACCCTCTAAGGAATATTACGACCGTGGTAGTCGAGCTTATCTTAGACTTTTCAGCTACGTAGCTAAGATGGTTAAGGAAGGTAGTATTGTTTTTCTTAGTAGTTGCAGTTATTTCCTTGGAATAGGCGACTTCCTGAAGCTAGTAAATAAAGCATTTAGAAATCAAAA
>QMRV01000290.1 GCA_003649445.1 Thermoprotei archaeon
ATAAATATCATAAGAGATTACAAAGTTGTGAAGAAGGTTAGAGTAAAACTTCCAAGAATAATCGATGGAATTGTTAAATGTTCTAACCCTAACTGTATAACAAACAGGCCTAGAGAGCATGTTAAACCTCGGTTCAAGGTGGTATCGGAGGAGCCTTTAATTCTCCAATGTTTATACTGTGAAAGATATACGACTAGAGAGGATGTAGTTAAACAGTTTAAACAGCTTTAGAATGTGTGGTATTGTGGCAACAGTCATTATAGGGAAAGCGTTTATCGAAGGGAGAATAGTTGACAACGTTACTATAGAGATTAACGATTTAGGCATTATAACTAAAATATCTAAGGGAACATTTAAAGGCAGGTCTAAAGAAGAAACCTTCAATTTTCTAAAAAACGGATTATTGATACTGCCTGGAGCAATAGATATTCATACGCACATGAGAGATTTTAAAGAATCATATAAGGAAGACTTCTATAGTGGAACCTCAGCTGCAGCGGCAGGAGGAGTAACTATAGTAGCTGATATGCCTAATACTAAGCCTAAAACAAACACCTTACCAGTTTTAGAAATGAGAGATAAAGTTGCTTCCGAGAAATCTGTAGTAGACTATGCTCTATACTATGGTGTCCCAAACGTTAAAAGAGAAATAAGGGGGTTTGAAAGAAAAGCCATAGGTGTGAAAGTCTATCCTGAAAACTTATTCCATAATTGTAGAGAAGTATTTGAAGAGCTTATAAAATACGTTTCTTCAAAAAACATACTAACAGTTTTTCATGCTGAAAATCCATATTTGTTTAAAAACGATGAAAGGCCTTTAGATGCAGAGATTTCAGGAGCTGTTAAAGTATTAGAATTGCATAGGAAATACAGGGTTAAAGCACATATAACACATGTCACAACAAGCTACATTGTAGAACTAGTTAAACACAAAGGTAACATAACCGTAGACACTTGCCCTCATTACTTATTGCTTAATAAAGAGTTTTACTTGAAAAACAAGTACTTCAGAGTTAACCCTCCTCTTAGAAGCAAAGATGTTCAGGAAAATCTATTGAAAACCCTTTCTCTAGGAAAAATAGATGCTATAACCACAGACCATGCACCGCATAGTTCCGATGAAAAATTCTCTGAAAAACCTAAATCCGGTTTCCCAGGTTTAGAAACAGCCTTACCTCTACTACTGACTTTAACTGTAAAGAACATTATTAGCTTAAAAGATGTAGTTAAACTGTATTCTTCAAGTCCAGCTAAAATTTTAAAACTGCATAGGTACGTCGGGGAAATCAAGGAAGACATGTTTGCAAATCTAGTAGTTGTGGATTTAAGTGAAGAGTACACTGTGAATTCAAAAATGTTTTTCAGTAAAGCGAAACACTCTCCATTTAATGGATGGAAGGTTAAGGGAAAGGTTAAAGCAACATTTGTTAGAGGAAAACCAGTATTTATTGATGGTGAAATAGTTTCTAAGAAAGGATATGGAATTAATGTTAAGAAATATGGTGGTGTTTTTGAAAATGTTTCTTGAAACACTGAAAATGTGTAAAGCAGAGATAGTTGAGGTTGTAGAGGAAGCTGAGGGCATTAAATCTCTTCTATTAGAAACGTCTATTAAAAAACCTGTTCTAGGACAGTTTGTTATGGTTTGGGTTCCAGGTTTTGAAGAAATTCCCGTAAGCCCTTCAATGTATGAAAGGAACGTTTTAAGGTTAACAGTAGCAGCGGTGGGTGAAACAACAAGAAAAATACATAGTTTAAAGCCTGGCGAAAGATTATTCATAAGAGGACCCTATGGAAGGGGTTTTAATTTAGATGAAAAAGGTAATTTCCTACTTATAGCTGGAGGATACGGTGCTGCCCCAATAATTTATGCACTACATGAACTTAGGAAGAAAGGAGAAAACGTAGCATATGTTATCGGTGCTAGAAGCAAGGATAAACTCTTGTTCGTCAGTGAAGCTAGAAAATTCAATGCCGATGTTTACATTGCTACAGATGATGGGTCATTAGGGTTTAAAGGATCTGCCGTTGAAGTTGCTGAAAAACTTATTGCAAAATACGATAATGTTTTAGCCTGCGGTCCTGAAAGAATGCTATATAAAATTATGCTTAAATGCTTAGAGCTGGGGGTTAAATGTCAAATCTCTATTGAGAGATATATTAAATGCGGTATAGGTATTTGCGGTTCATGCGTACTAGACCCTAAAGGATTACGTGTATGCTCTGATGGCCCTGTTTTCTATGCCGAAGAACTTGCAAACACGGAGTTCGGGAAGTATTACACATATCCTCCTGGGATAAAAAAGCCTATTGAGTGATGTTCTATGGTTAACCTTAAAGTTTCAATTTCAAAATTAAAGCTAAAAACACCTATAATACTTGCTTCAGGTGTTTTAGGATCAAGCTATAGTACCATAAATAGGGTTATTAGAGAGACAAGAGTCGGGGCAATAGTAACTAAAAGTTTTACTTGGGAACCTAGAGTAGGCTATAATACTCCTATAGTAGCTTATACTAAGGCAGGTATTGTAAATGCTGTAGGCTTAACTAATCCCGGATATAGGGCTTTAAAAGAAATTTTAGGTAACATAGTTAAAAACGATGTGCCCATAGTGGTTAGCATTGCTGCTTCAACACCTAAGGAATACGCGGAAATAGCTTCTTTCGCTGAAGAAAACGGTGCGGATGCTGTAGAACTAAACCTAAGCTGCCCTCATGTTAAAGGCCATGGTTTAGAAATAGGTCAGGACCCGGAGTATGTTGGTAAAATAGTTCACGAAGTTAAGTCTGTACTTAAAATACCCGTGATAGTGAAGCTTGGTTTAACAGATAGAATAGTGGACTCGGCTTTAAAAGCGGAAAAAGCTGGAGCAGATGCTGTTTCAGCCATAAACAGTATACGTTCGGTAGTCATTGATGTGTATGCGAGAAAACCTGTTCTCTCAAATATTTACGGCGGACTTAGCGGACCAGCAATTCATCCAATAGCTATTAGAGTGGTTTTTGACCTATACAAAAACATTGAAATACCTATTATAGGTATTGGAGGCGTTACGGACTGGGTTGATGCTGTAGAATTCTTTTTAGCAGGTGCTTCAGCTGTTGCTATAGCTTCAGTAATAGCAATTAAAGGACTTAAGGTAATAGACGAAATTATTAAGGGTATTGAAAGAGCTATTAAT
>QMRV01000291.1 GCA_003649445.1 Thermoprotei archaeon
AGCAAGGAAGAATTTGAATATATGGCTAAGCATACGCCGAAAATATGGTTACCTAAGATTTTATCTAAAATACCGGAAAATAAGAGACCTAACCCCGATTATGTTTTAGAAGTTTTTAAGCGAATATATTCTGAAAAACACTTGAGACTAATTAGGCCTGTGAACGGTATACGTGAAGTTTTAAGTGAATTGAAAAGGAGAGGGTATATCTTAGTCTTAACTACGGGAAGAGTGCTTGTTTCGGAATATGTTGAAGAGGAGCTCAAGTACCTAGGTTTGGATAAATATTTTGACTTGATTTATGTTCCAAACAGTTCTGATAAGGTAAGAACCCTAAGCACCATTGTTAAAATGTTTAACACTAAAGAATGCATCATAGTAGGGGATAGCGTCGATGATATTAAAGCAGGTAAGCTCTTAGGGCTTAAAACAGTAGCTGTACTTTATGGATTCACAAATGCAAATGAGCTTATAAAATGCGGACCAGACCATGTTGTTAAAACTGCTACAGAGCTTATAAACCTAGTTTAATTACCAATTACGAATATGCTATAGCTCACAAAGACTGTTCTGAATTATCTTAAGAAATTATTCTGAGATATATGACGGACTCCACTACCTAGACCTATGCAGTAAAAGCACTATAGAGTCGGCGTTAAAATGGGTTATTAGAGTTGCTGATGCAAGAAAAACTGTAGGGTGGCGTACGGTTTTTCATACAGGCATATCAATAGACTTATTGCTTAATGATAATGTCTCTGTAAATGAAGTAGTTGAAGTGATCAAGAAGTTTATTGATGAACATTCAGCTAAAAACTAGTGCTAAGCGTAACTCACAGACCGTATCCAGGTAGAAGTTTTCAGAAAAATAGCTTTAGACAAGGTTAATGCAATTAGAAAATTATTGGATTACCCCAGGTAGTTCTTTGAGTTTTCAAAAATTACTGCTTATGCCTTTTCGCTAAAAGTTCTTTTAGCTTTTTTAGCCCATCGTAGGGATCTTTGCCGTAGGCATCTGCTCCAATTTTCCTAGCGAATTCTTCGGATAAAGGTGCTCCTCCAACTATGACAATGTACTTGTCTCTAATACCTTTCTCTTTAAGAATAGCAATTACCTTCTCTATATTCAGCATTGTTGTTGTTAATAGTGCGGATATAGCAATCACGTCAGCTTTACGTTTCTCCGCCTCTTCAACAAATTTCCATGCAGGTACATCTACGCCTAGGTCTATGACCTCAAATCCTGATGACTGAAAAACTACGCTAACAATGCTCTTGCCTATATCGTGAATATCTCCTTCGATAGTTCCTATAATAACCTTACCCAAGGTCTTGGCTTTACCCCTTTCCGCAATCCTGGGTTTTAAGTACGTATTGAATATCTCCTTGAATATATCAGCTGCTAGAACTAATTCAGCTATGAAGTACTCGCCTTCCTTAAATTTCTCACCTATAATTTCCATTGCCGGTCTCAAAGATTTCTCAATTACCTCTTCGGGAGAATAGTTCTCTAATGCTTCTTCAACAAGTTTTCTAAGAACATTTATGTCTAGAGTTTCAATAGTGCTCATGTAATTCTTCAATTTTTCAAGTATGTCACTATGTTTCATGATAATTACCTACGTGCACTTGGTTTCTAATCTAACTACAATATTTTAAATTCTAGGTAAAGTGTTTTAACCTTATCTTTACCATGTTGAAGAATGCTTATTAGCTCTCCCGTTAAAGTCAAGATAGGGTATGTTAACACTATGAGTAAAGTTTGGGATATCGAAGAGTTTAAGAAAAGGTATCCGCATTTAGCTAAGGAAATTCTTGGAAGCAAAGGTAGTGTTCATTTTAGGATTGGTGTTAGAGTTAAAGATCCTTGGAGGGGCTATGATCCTAACGTTTACGATTTTATTAGAAGAGCCGATACCGTAGAGCAAGCTCTTGAAGTCGTAGATTTCTTGGAGAAGCGTGGGGAACTATCGCGTGAAGAAGCTGAGAAAATAAGGAAGCAACTTAGAGAAAAGGGTCTACAAAGTTTCGGACCTAAGAAAGAGTTTGGATATTACTTAAAGGCAGCAGGATATGAATAGTAGTTTAATTCTTCATTTAGGTTAAGAGATTGATCACTAATTTATTCTTTACATAGTAATGTAAAGGTTTATTAGTGTCTAGTATAGAGTAGGATTATGAAGTATGAGGTGTGCAAGTAAACTATGATGGATATTGAGAAACTAGCATGCTTACTAGATGACCTCGTTATTGCGAAAACTATTTATGATTTAGTTAAACTAGGCTATAATCCCACTACATTATATAGAACTTTAAACAGTCTTGTAAAGTACGGGTTCATTAACGTTACTTACATAAATAATGTTAGGTATTACCACCTTACAGGTCTCGGTGCAGAACTATTAAAAATTTTGAAAAAAGCAATAGTCAATAAGCTAGCTAAGAATCTCGGTTTGCAAGGAATTAAATACAAGGTATGGTGGGGAGATAACGAGACGAGAGCTATTTCTCCAATAGTATACGTTGACAGAGAAATAACTCTTCCAGTAAGCATTAGGAAACTAGTAAGAGTAAAGATAGGTTTTAGGGAATGATACCAGGCAGGGTGTGTAGTAGAGAAGACATTATCAGATTATTAAGCTCAATAGGTGGGTTAGTGAAAAGTAACACAATAGTTTACGTACTAGGAGGAGCAGCTCTCATACTTAGAGGAATAAAAGACTCAACTATAGACATTGATATTATCGCGGATAATCTTAGATCATATAATGCTATTATAGAAGCATTAACCGCTTTAGGTTTTCACAGAGAAACTAAAATGAAATTCGTAAATACGCGAACAAATGAAATTGTCGATCTTGATTATGGGAAATTCATAAGGCTAAGATTATATGATGTAATGAAGGAGAGAGCAGAGTTCTTAGGATCCTTTGGTAATCTTCAAGCATTCATCTTGTCTAACGAACACATAATATTCTTTAAGTCATTAACTGAACGTAAAAAAGACATAGAGGATATAAAAACGATTTTAAAGAAAGGAAACATAAACTGGCGTATCCTAGTAAGGGATGCAATATTCATTACAAAAATAGAGTTAAAAGAAAGAAAAGAAAAAGGAGTTCTTCTTGTCTATGAACTTTACACTAGCCTAAGAATTATAAGGAACTCTCATCCCGA
>QMRV01000292.1 GCA_003649445.1 Thermoprotei archaeon
AGCACAGTTCAAGAGTGTAAGCTCGTGGTACGATTCTCTCCGGGTCCTAGCGGATTAAAAGAAGGAGCTAAGTGGCCTATAACAGATGTCTTATACACATACCTTAGACCTCTAAATATTCGTCGGCTGGAAACTCCCCGAGGCAGGAAGTGGTGCATACTATTACCTCCCTCATACAGTCTCTACAAGGTTAGATGGTTTGATCATACTCGTAGGATAGTCGAAGTTGAGCGTATATGGGGTTCACGACTTAGAGCCGGGTCCCTAGATTATGTTCCGTATAAGTGCTACCCTGACTCCCGGTTCAATTACGGGAAAGGAGCGGAAACGTGGCATGCTTGCGTACCTGAATTCGTGACTTATATCACGTTTGATATGCTACCAGAAGCTGATAGGCCATTACTATACCTATGCTGCAGGCAACGCAATCATGGCCTCGAAGTGTTAAGCCTCATATATGTCTCAAAGCCTAGAGGAAGCGTAAGGAGCATACCGGTCACCTATACATACGATTGCCGCTTCGTATGGATCGGAGTAACCATAGACGACTTACACGACATGGGCTTTGAGGAACCTCCGACAAACTACACAATAGAAGAAGTTCGCGGCAGAGGTTCAAGGATTATACGCCTCAGCAGGAGCTACTCCTATGATGACCTGTTGGAAAACACAAGCGTTACTAGAGCTATACGCTCACACGCGTTAGTTAAAGTGTACGTAGAAGCGTCGAGAGAATTGGGCTACTCGCCCCAGCTCATTTCAGGCTTTAAGAACATAGGGTTGTACATACGCAGAGTACCTAAAATATGCTTTAAGAAAGTGCTCTTGGGATCTCGCTTAAGAACAACTACTACAATGCTATCATCCGCGCCAGTGTTCATCAACATGAGCATGTCGTCTCGAGGCAGGGACAAGAGCGGGGGGTTAGGAGTCAGAATTGTTAACAGCGAGGGATTCGAACTCCTCTTCGAGAAAGATATCTTCAGAAAGTTTATTGAAGGCATAATATTCAGCGATATAAGATTGTTTAAGACTCTCTTATTGAAGTACATACTCTTACGGTACTGCTATAGCAGGAGCGAGGACTATTACGACTTTTATGCGATAACAAGCATTATACTCGCTCTGATTCAAGGAGACCCACAGAACCAGCTCAGAAATTATAGCCAAGCGTTATATGCAAAAGATATAGATGATGCAATTGCTAACCTAAAGAGAGATCCTAAAGACTATGAGCGCTTTATTAACTACGTCGTTGAAGTAGCTCTATACTCGTTAGCCCACATATTGGCAAAAGTCATTACGACCTATGTGCTCAATACCAAGTTGAGAAACTTCACACTATACGTTGACACAGAATACGAGACTGAGATCGATGGCAAGAAGGGAGAATATAACGTTGTAATGTTTCTAGAGAACTCGCATGAAGGTCTTGGATTCATAGAACAGTTATGCATGTTAATATCTCCTGATATCCAACGGAACATTGTGAAATACCTCATAAAACCTGCGCTTCAGATGTTAATCGACGAGAAAACTGGCAAGGACCTATGCTCCATATATCACGAGACTTGCAAGCGAAGAGATGAACGCCTAGTCGAGGCACTTTGTCTGAGTAGTACGGACCTAGGACAAATAAGAGACTATATTAGGTACCTAGTGGGAGAGTGGAATAGACGCGTAAACTCTGATTTCCCCTCAGATTTTATACGTCCTCTACTTTACCATTATCTAGGCAGTGTTAACCGCCCCTTGCGCAGAAGACTTAATACTGATGCTTTCCTTCGCAATGCAGTGCCGCATATTTACAACGTTGAGGTGCCTTTCTGCTGGGATAGTTGTCAACGGTGTATAAGGCTAAGAAAAGCCTACCTGTTATCACCCATTGAGCAGATATTCTATCTCTCGAAGGGCTTAGCAGTGGGGTTGCTTAAAGCATTTAAAGATTATTTCACTCCTAGCAAAATATTCGTTCATAAGACTGGTAGTGGTTTAGGGCGTGAAGTTTTAAATCTCTTAAGCCAAGCAAGCCATGAGATAAGAATAATGAGCCCATGGCTCTCGCCAGATATAGTTAAATATATAATTGATATCGCGCAGAACCGAGGAGTGAAGGTAAGAGTGATAACACATCCCCCGAGCAGAGATGAGCCTCGCCCTCATGTGCTTGCTACACGTATTCTCGAGAAGGCAACTAAGCGGCTAAATACAGTTAAAGTGGTGTATAATGACAAAGTTCATGCAAAAATTATCGTTGTCGACGATAAGCTGCTCATAACAGGTTCCATGAACCTTACGAAACATGGAACTGAGATTAACATTGAAAACATAACGATATGCGATAGCAAAGCAATAGTGTATCCCAGCATTGCAGAGTACGAGGCTCAGTGGTGGGCTTCTCTAGGTAGGACTTAACAGTTACAACATTCAGAAATCATTCTTCCATTAACCCTCCAAACGATAGTCTCTCACCTAGCTATCATAATAACCATTCTGAACTCCCTGGCCTTTACCATGGTGATGCAGCCTCCATATACTGCTAATGCTGCTAGGCAACAGCTTACCAGCCTACCGTATTCCCCTATCCAGCTTAAGCTCTTCAAGAGGCTCTATCCCGATTTATTGAAGCCATAGCCCTATACGAGCACGATAGGACAAGCATCATAAACCCTGAGGAGCGACTTTCCAGCGCCCCGCTAGCAACCCATACATAAAAATAACTCTTTAAGTAAATACTCACCGATGCCAAGGTACTGGACCCTAAGCGGCACTCTCGAGAACTGGAGGATCGGACTCGAGAAGGGCGTGTGGGGTGTCAGCGAGAAAGCGAAAGGACTCTGGGAGAAGGTGCAGCCCGGCGACGTAGTAGTCTTCTACGCGACGAAGACGGGCGTAATAGGCTACGGCGTAGTTGAGGAGAAATACGTAGACAGAGAACCACTATGGCCTGAGGAAGTGAGGAGAGGAGAGGCTATATGGCCCTACAGAATAAAAATAAGAGTAAAGAAGAAGTTCGATTCTCCAAAGCCTAGGCCAGAGAACATGTTAGTAGCATTTGCTGTAAATGTATTGGACAAACAGACGTTTAAGAAAATTATAGGAGAGACACGATAATAACACGAGAACTGAGAGAGGCTGATGTTAAAAACATGCGTTAAAATAGTAT
>QMRV01000293.1 GCA_003649445.1 Thermoprotei archaeon
AATATCTGTTGCTGTTCAGAAGATGGTTAATTCTAGATCCGCAGGAGTAATGTTCACAATACATCCAGTAACAGGAGAAGAAGACAAAATAGTTATTGAGAGTTCATGGGGCCTAGGTGAAACCGTTGTTCAAGGACGCGTAACCCCGGACGAAATAGTTGTTGATAAGAGGGAGCTCAAAATTATAGAGAAAAAAGTTAATGAGAAATCACTAGCCTTACTTTTCGACCCCGTATCTAGGAGAAATGTTGAAGTAGAATTGCCTAAGAACGAGGAAGAGATAAGTAAGATAGCTAAAGAAAAACCTGCATTAGCTGACATTATTAAGAAACACTCAATGTACCGTGATAAACTATCAATATCTGATGAAGAAGCATTAAGACTCGCAGAGTATGCTATTAAAATAGAGAAACATTATGGTCGAGCTATGGATATAGAGTGGGCTATAGACCAAGACTTACCTTATCCGCAAAACGTATTCATAGTTCAAGCCAGACCTGAAACTGTATGGAGTATTAGGAAACCGGCGAAAGCAGAGGTTAAAGAGGAGAAAGTTGCGAAAGCACCTACCGAAAGAAAAATCCTAGTCAGAGGTTTACCTGCTAGCCCCGGGATCGCAATAGGTGTAGCTAAGGTAGCATTAACAGTTGAGGAAGCAGCTAAACTAATGAAGAAAGGCGACATACTTATAACTAAAATGACGGATCCAGACTGGGTTCCATACATGAAACTAGCAGCAGCGATAGTGACTGATGAAGGAGGTATGACAGCACATGCAGCTATAGTTTCAAGAGAACTAGGTATACCGTGTATCGTCGGTTCAAAGAATGCAACAAAAGTATTGAAAACAGGTATGGAAGTAACTGTCGATGCCACTCATGGTGTTGTATATGAGGGGAGGGTTGAAGAACTTCTAAAGAAGGAAGAAGAGGCTAAAGTAGCACCAGCCATTGGTATAGGTCTACCTAGAGAAGTTATTCAGGAAATATACCCTGTAACAGCAACTAAAATATACATGAACCTAGGTGAACCGGACTTAATAGACAAATACATTAACTTACCCTTTGACGGAATAGGTCTCATGAGAATAGAGTTTATAATATCCGACTGGATAGCTTATCATCCACTATACCTGATAAAAATAGGTAAACCAGATGACTTTATAAATAAACTTGCCGACGGCATAGCCAAGGTAGCTCAAGCAATATATCCAAGACCTGTTGTCGTTAGGTTCAGCGACTTCAAAACAAATGAATACAGGGGTCTTAAAGGCGGAGAAGAATACGAACCTGACGAAAGAAACCCAATGATAGGTTGGCGCGGTGTTTCAAGATATATCTCGCCAGAATATGAGCCAGGCTTCAGACTAGAAGTCAGGGCGATAAGAAAGGTTAGAGAAGAATACGGTCTTAAAAACGTATGGGTAATGTTACCTTTCGTTAGAACATCATGGGAAGTTAAAAGAGCATTAGAAATAATGGAGGAAGAAGGTCTTAGAAGATCTAGAGACTTCAAAGTATGGATTATGGCTGAGGTACCTTCAGTAATATTCTTAGCAGACGAATTCAGCAAACTAATAGATGGGTTTAGCATAGGTAGCAACGATCTAACACAACTAATACTTGGAGCAGACAGAGACTCAGCGATACTTGGAAGACTAGGATACTTTGATGAAAGAGATCCTGCAGTTATGAGAGCCATAGCTCATCTAATAAAGGTAGCTCATGCTCATGGAAAAACCGTATCCATATGTGGTCAAGCACCTAGCGTATATCCTGAATTTGCAGAGTTCCTAGTAAGACAGGGAATAGATAGCATAAGCGTTAACCCTGATGTCGTTATAAGAACTAGGAGGCTTGTAGCAAGCATAGAAAAGAAAATAATGCTTGAACATCTCGGAGAAGGTATGGGAAAAAGAAAGGAAATATTATGGAAGCCTGAATGGTAAAAAACTAATACACTATTTCATATAAGATTATGTGAAAGTTAGATGATGAAGCTCGAAAGGTCGGAAGAACGCTAATGAAGACCCCGCGCAGAGCTGACCTCCTCTTGCCAAGGGAATAGTATGAAGAAAATAGTTGTAGCAATAACAGGAGCTAGTGGAATAATTTACGGTATCAGGTTGGTTGAAGAACTTTTAAGAACATCCGAAGTATACTTGGTAGTAACGGATAATGCAAAAACTGTAGCTAGATATGAAGGTGTTCAAAAAAAGCTAATTGAATTAGTGAAGAGAGTAAAAACATATAGTGAGCACGATTTAGATTGCACTATTGCCAGTTCAAGTTTCAACCAAGATGCTATGGTTATAGCACCTTGCAGTATGAAAACCCTAGCCGGTATAGCATCAGGCTACTCTGAAAATTTAGTTCTAAGAGTAGCTGAAAATACTTTAAGACTTAAGAGACCTTTAATACTTGTTATAAGAGAAACCCCGCTTAACACAATACACATTTTAAATATGCTTAAAGTATCATTAGCTGGTGCTATTGTTTTACCTGCATCACCTGCTTTCTACAATAAGCCTAATAGCATAGATGATATTATAAATTTCATCGTAGGTAAAGTCTTAGACATCTTAGGAATACATCATGAACTTTACAAGAAATGGCAAACATACTAGTTCTTAGTCATTCCAATAGCATGTCTCTTTTACCAAATCTCTTGGTTAGTATGCTCTTAACATCTCTACCAAATTCCTCTTCCTCGATTTCCTTAAGTAGGTCTTTAACCCTCCGTTCACGTAGCCCTAAACCGCAGGTTCCATCAGGCAGCATTGCTCTTTTAACACAATAGGCATATTGACACTTAGCGCCTACACATAAATCGCCGACCCATCTGCATAATATTACTTTTCTCGGTTTTCCTCTATAGAAACGGGTTACAACTACTAGAGCATTCTTACTACATCTAAATAGGGGGCACGTAGGTCTACAAGTAGTTCTTGACGCTTCTCCCTTTAATGGAGCGATGGTCTTAGAAGATTCCTTATCACTTTGTTTTTTCAAAATTAGGCACCTCTTTTAACCTAGAACAACATTAAGAATTCATGGCCTATACCATTTAAACATTATCTTTTCTACTTTACTTCCCAATTCATTTCTTGTCGTTGCTATAATAAATTTCTTTCTCACAGAATGCGAAAGCCTACCTGCTCTAACA
>QMRV01000294.1 GCA_003649445.1 Thermoprotei archaeon
TGAATTAGTAGCTAAACTAGATCCTAGAACTGGTGCTAAGCTAGAGGATCGTCCCAAATTCCTCAAACAAGGTGATGTAGCAATAGTTAGATTCAAACCACTAAAACCAGTTGTAGTCGAGAAATACGCAGAGTTCCCACCATTAGGAAGATTCGCAATACGAGACTCTGGAAGAACTGTTGCAGCGGGAACAGTGATAGACACTAAGCCCATGAAAATATCCTAGAAGATTTTTAGAGCTTTAAAACACTAAAAATTTATATTTTTCAAGATTTTTCTCACTTAAGGTGATTATTTATGGTCCGTAAAGCTCGAATACGCTTAGTCAGTACCGATTACCGCAAGCTTAATGAAATTTGTGAAGAGATAAAGAATATTGCAAGAAAAACAGGTGTACGCATCTCAGGTCCTATCCCCTTGCCAACAAAAAGACTTGTAGTAGTCACTAGAAAAGCTCCTTCAGGAGAAGGTACTCATACATTTGACCACTGGGAATTAAGATTACATAAGCGACTTATTGATATGGATGCTGATGAACGTGCTCTTAGACAATTAATGAGAATCCGAGTACCAGAAGATGTACATATAGAAATAGAACTCATATAGCCTCAGAAGAGGTCCACTCATCACTGTTCTGCACTCGGCAAATTCTTCATCGGCATAACTATTAATAATCGAACATACTTATTAAGTTATATGAAGCTACTCACTTCTTAACGCCGGGGTGGCCGAGCGGACTAAGGCGCCGGCCTTGAGAGCCGGTGGGTGATAAGCCCGCGCGGGTTCGAATCCCGCCCCCGGCGCCAAGAACTTCCATTATAGATTAACTTACAAACAAGTCTATATACTGATACTCCCCTAAGTAGCTCTCTAGCCTGCAGTGAGTGTTCTCGTCTAGCCATATTATAGGGATGAACTTGTTTCCGTATATGATTTTATTTAACTTTGCAAGTCCCTCAATATGCTTAATATTAAGGCCTTGATCTAAGGAATTAATTTCCTCTAGACTTAACTTCAATTTTACAAGATCTTCAATAATCTCCTGTATGACATCGTAATTAAAGCCTAGATCTCTAAGAGTCTTCACAAGATGTTTAACTTCAGCATTCAAGCAAGCAGCACCAGAGCACTTATGATATAACATTACATGTACTCTACTAAGATATTTTTCTAAGACCTTAGGCTCCTGGCCAACATATCTTGATAGTGGGTAAGGAAATACAGCTGCTATAAGTTTAACATCAAGCTCCTTAGCTCTATCATATAGTATTGATAATAGGTTTTCTACATGCTCAGTTCTAGCGTACGCTAGCTCATCTAAAAGTTCAAGTAAGCCCTGCCTCGTTGGTCTACGTAAAATATTCTTAAATGAATCTCTAAGATGTCTAAGCTTTGAATATAACTCTAAGCTATAGCTACAGAAACACGTTGTTAGGAAATATAACCCATCTATAGGTGATGGAAGTCTAATAGCATCGAGCATGAGCTTTTTATAGCCTAATGAATGAGCTCTCTCTAAGGCCTCTAAAGAATAGTTAATGATGCCTGGCTTAGCTATACAGCCACTATTGTTAAATGCAAAGAGATATTTCCTCCCATATATATCCTCGACACCTTCATCGATATTCATAGCTTTTGGGACCCATAAAAGGGGGACTAATTTCTCATCAAAAGTATTGATCTTATCAAGGCTAGTATAAATAACATCGGGCTTTAGCCCTAAGTTTTTTATCTTTGAAACTTTGCCGAATACTCCTATCATGATCGTACCTAGGAAATAATATCTAAAAATAATTATAAAGGAATGTTACATTCTTAACGGTACTTATCCTCATTTCACAGAAATTAAGTTCCTATAACTTAAGAGGTGTAATGTACTGAAAGTCTCAATTTAGCTGAATTAAATATAGTTGGTCTCAAGTTATAACATGAGGTCATTCCTTATGTCGTAATTAGAAGTGAGGCTAAAGACTGGTTTGATGGTGCTTTAATAGACTTAGAGGAAGCTAAAGATGCCTTTAATAGAGGTCGATTTAACTGGGCTCTCTTCGCTGCTCATCAAGCTGTAGAAAAAGCGCTAAAAGCAGCATATATAGCTTTAAAGAGAGAAAGGCCTCCTAGATCTCATGATTTAACTAGGCTATTACAAGGATTAGACCTTAGTATATCTGAGGATTTAATTAGAGGTATCTCCGAACTATCTCCATATTACACGATAGCCTAGTATCCAAATGCAGGTCTTGAAAGACCTTGGGAAAGTATCAAAAGAGGAACTGCTGAAAGGCTTATTGAAGTAGCTAAGAGGGTTATCGAAATTGTCGAAGAGAAAATCTATCTTAAATGAATTAAGAATACCCATTGAGATTAAGAATACACTCAAAGAGTTCATAGATAATGCTATCAGGGAGTTTAAACAAGTTGAGATATATCTATTCGGGAGTTATGCTAAAGGAACGTGGCTTAAAGATAGCGATATAGACTTAATAGTTATTACACCTAAATTCAAAGGTCTAAGCTTAGGAGAGCGGTATCTCAAAACAAGACGATTAATCTCCAAAAAAGTCTCCGTAGAACTACTACTGTACACGCTTGAGGAATTTAAAGAAGTAAGGAAAAAGAGCATTATAATACAAGATGCATCAGAATACTGGATAAAGCTAGCATAGAGAATTCAACTTGTTAAGAACTTCTCCTTATTATCTTATAAGCAACTACTACTGCTAAAACATGATCAACAAGAATATCCTGAGGAAGAAAAATGAGCACTCCTACAAAAAAGGCTACAAGAACATCATTAGAAGGAATCCCCAGTAGTCTAGCTACATTATACGCCCAAATTTTTATACCACCATCCAGCCATTTCAACCATAAAATAAGCCAAGACGCACCTATAGCGTATATGAAGATCGATACAAGCGTACAAACACCCCAACTCCTCACCTTATATCCTCTTCTAAGAATCGGACGAGCAAATATACTAACCATATACGATACTATAGGAAAAGCCCATAAATAACCTGCTGTAGGACCAACGAGGACTCCCATACCGCCTTTAAAACCTGCGGCTAAAGGAGCTCCTATCATTATTAACAAGAGATATAATAATTGAGATATACATGCATATCTAGGAGAAAGAAGTAAACCAGAAAGCATCACACCAAAA
>QMRV01000295.1 GCA_003649445.1 Thermoprotei archaeon
AACTATTTCGTCGCTTACCCTTCCCGCAATAACGTCTTTTATCGACTCTTCGATTATATCTATGGCTTTGTCCAGCTCCTCCTTCGTTATAACTAATGGTGGAGCTACTCTAAGTACGTTACCGTATTTACCATAAGTCATCATTAGAAGTCCTTTCTCCCAACATCTCCAAATTATCTTTAATGCTGATTTTCTATCTGGTTCCTTAGTTTCCTTACTCTTAACAATTTCCACGCCTAGGAGTAGGCCTAAACCTCTAACATCACCTACAATCTCGTATTTCTCCTTAAGCTCATTAAATCTCTTCTTAGCGTAGTTTCCTAGTTTCTCAGCTCTTTCAGCAAGTTTCTCCCTTATAATGTACTCTATGGTTGCAATTGCAGCTCTAACAGATAATGCATGTGCAGCAGAGGTCGCGAAGTATGTTTGTGGTGGTGCTGAATCAAGAATTTCTTCTCTACCAACAACTGCAGAAACAGGCATACCTCCGCCTATAGCTTTAGCTACAATTACTAGGTCCGGCTCTATGTTGAAATGCTCTATTGCAAACATCTTCCCTGTTCTAGCCATTCCTGCTTGTATTTCGTCATCCGCAAAAACTATCCCATACTCCTTAGTCAATTTACGTAAACCTTGCATAAAATTCTTTGGAGGAACAAGCACTCCAGCATCTCCTTGAATAGGTTCTATTAGAAATACTGCAAAAGACTCGCCTGCAACAATAGACTTAAAGAAGTCCTCAATTAGGCTTAAATAATATTCGCCACATTCTTCTTCGCTTAAATTGAAGGGGCATCTATATGTATCAGGGTATTGGAAGAAGTAAACATTTGGCAGTGCATGTATCCTCTTCCTAAGCTTAGGACTAAAAGATCCCGACGCTGAGAGTGAAGCATATGTTGTTCCATGATAAGAGTACGTAAATGAAGCAATATTCGGTCTTTCAGTATACAATAAGGAAGCTTTAATAGCGGTATCGCAAGCATCTGATCCACTTAACCCAAAGGTAACTTTTTTCTTAAAGTTACCTGGCGTTATCTCTACTAGGAGCTTGGCAAATTTAACGGCTGGCTCATGGTAGAAGTATAGACAGTAGTGTATGAAATAATCTAATCCCTCTTTAATGGCTTTAACAACGTAGTCGTTTGTATGTCCGATGTTATATGTCGCAGCGCTAGAGAGAAAGTCTATGTATTCATTGCCATCAGCGTCCCAAACTTTAGCTCCCTTGGTTCTAACGATAGCTACAGGGAAGTATTTGAAAGCAAATCCTTTAGTAACATATTTCTCATATTCTTCAGCAATTCTAATATTCTTAGATATTTTTTTCGAGGTTAACTTAGAAATCTCTTTAATATACATTTTGGGGCACCTATTTCAGATAAGAGGATTAGTCTTAAACATATATAAAGATTTAATTAAATAAAATAAACCATTAATATAGAGCTGCACTGCAGTGTGATTAAACATGAAAAAAGTAGTTCTCGCAATTGGTGAAATATTTAAATATCATGATACAGGAATAGGTCATCCAGAGTCCCCTAAGAGAATAGAGGTAATCATAGATTTCTTAAAAGAATTTAAACATAGCGGTCTTGAAGTTGTTGAACCCGAGAAAGCTAATAGAGAAGTTGTTGAACTTGTTCATAGCCCTGAATATGTTGAATATATTAAGGTTTTTTCAGAGTCAGGAGGAGGGCATCCATTAGGAGACCTAGATACTGTAGTAAGTAAGAGAACGTATGAAGTAGCATTATATGCCGTAGGCACTACCTTAAAAGTTCTTAGAAAAATAATTTTTGGAGAATACAAAGTAGGGTTTGCCGCTATAAGACCTCCAGGGCATCATGCTCATAGAGAGCTGGCTAAAGGCTTCTGTATTTTCAATAACATAGCCATTGCGGCAAAATACTTGCTAGAAAACTATGGTTATAGGAAAATAGCAATACTGGATATAGATGCCCACCATGGTGATGGTACCCAGGAAATTTTTTACACTACAGATAAGGTGCTTTACATTTCACTTCACCAAGACCCTAAAACACTTTATCCTGGAACAGGTTTCCCTGAAGAAGTCGGGGAAAGAGAAGGAGAGGGTTTCACGGTTAATATACCATTACCGCCAGGCACAAGCGATAAGGGTTACGCATTAGCCCTCAATAGCATAGCCTTGCCAATAATAGAGTCTTACGAACCGGAAGTATTGCTTATATCAGCGGGTTTTGATACACATCATGAAGACCCGTTAACCGATTTAAACTTAACCCTTAAAACATACTGGCGCATAGGTAAGGCGTTATGTACACTTCTCAAGAAAATAGAGGGTGCGATAGCTGTTTTAGAAGGAGGATACGCGTTAAACTAT
Source organism: Thermoprotei archaeon (assembly GCA_003649445.1). The sequence continues at coordinate 2,366 of QMRV01000295.1, forward strand.
CTACCCAAGGCTATTTTAAATCTCATACTAGCATGTAGTTCTGAGAAACCGCTATTCGATGAAAAAATACTGCTCAGGGAAAATCTTGGTTATGCAAGGAAATATATTGAGAGATGTTTAAGAATTCATAAAAAATATTGGGGATTATAATGATTTTTCAAGTTCACTTAGCCTATTAATGATTTCTGAAAGCTCTCTCTTTACCCTTTCAATTTTACTTCTCAGCTCTGAAACTTCCGCACTAATTTTCTTTGCTTCTTCCTCAACTTTCTCCTTTATCAAAGCCTCTAACTCAGCTAACGGCTTGTAAACTGTTATTTTAAGCGATTCCTTATCCCAAACAACCTTATTCTCTTCAAGACTATAAGCTATTTCAACCTCAGCAACATCTTCATCCGAGAGTTTAAGCTCTAACATTTTATCTTTCACTAGTGCGTCAAGTACATCTCCTGCTTCCCTAACAGCTTCGGGATTAACACCTTCTACAAGTAAGCTTCTCTTAATCTTATCAACAGCATATTTTAAGCGTATAACTCCTGAAGAAACTACGGGCATAATGTTCTCCCAAATATCATTTCTACTATCGAGCTCTTAAATACCTATTGCTTCTCCCATATCTTAACATGGCTAAGTTTATAGGTAACATTTAAGTATCCTATATACTTTCTATTTCAAAGCAGAGGATAGGTTACATGGAGGCAAAATTAGCTGAAGAAATTAAAATCAAAGTAGGCGATAAAGAAATAGTAATTACTGAGGAAACCCTCAACATACTAAGGGAGTATGCTAGAACC
>QMRV01000296.1 GCA_003649445.1 Thermoprotei archaeon
GGGCGAGGGAGGAGAACTACCCCCACCGCTCTCCTCGAACACCGCTACTAAAGTATGGTCCTTATTCATTGTGACTGTAATAGGGTTACCGGTCTTCTTCACGCCGTCCAGGAGCCAGTAGCTGAACTTCCAGCCCTCAGCCGGAGAAGCAGAAACCGTTGCCTCAGAGCCCTCAACATAGCTGTAGGTGCCCGGGGGAGGCGAAGTAGAGCCCTGCCCCTGCACACTAATAGTCAGCCTGAATTTCTGAGGCTGTTGCTCCTCGAAAACAGCCGTCAGCACACTATCCTTAGAGACACTGATGGTCACCGATGAACTAGTACTGTACTTGACGCCGTCTAGAAGCCAGTATTTGAAAACCCAGCCGCTCGCAGGGCTAGCAGAAGCACTAAAAGAAGACTCCCAGACCTCGTAGACACCAGGAGAAGGCGAAGTACTCCCCTCACCACTAACTTCTAATGTAACAATATCAGGATATTCGACTTCAAGAGTGACACTAGATACTATGACTTGTGCGAGAGCATGGCTGCTCACCCCCGTCCCTGTACCAAGCTTAGCTTCAGCATACAATTGAACACTAACACTCACGCTACTGCCGTATCCCGTGTACCAGGGGCTAGTCCAGGTCTTTAATCCCGTATCTTTGTGATCTCCTACCGCTCCGTCTGAAAGATAGTCTATTGATCTGCTCCACCCCACGCTCGCACTAACCTGTGCTTTAGCATAGCTTCCTAATCCACCTGCTTCAACATATAATTCATATCCTATTTTTACTCTGTATTTGTAGTGACGTGGCGAAGGAAGAGTCACAGATAATGTAATTGCGTCTTGTTTAATGTCCTGCGGCGAAGACCCCGAGTCAGGGCAAGCAATTATTTCTTTACTTCCGCTCGTGCTTGTAGCAACATGCGTGGAGGCTTCTACTTTAACTATGGTACTCAAGTTAGCCAGTAGCAACAATAATACTATTACTAGGCCTATTCTTCTGTCCATGAGAAATAGGGCAGGGGTTTAAAAGCTGTCAGACACAAAACTATTATTAAAATATCGTAGAAATACTTAGTGCTTAGGAAAACCTATCTTAACTATCTTAATTTTAGCGCTTACACCATGACTTACTATATATACTCCAACTATATGAGCATCTTCTACTTTTTCTTTTGTAAGGTCTAGTACGACTATACCTGTTGTTGATAGTCCACGCTGCTCATAGTATCCCTCTTCTTCGTCTCCCGCAATACCGCGTCCCCCGAAAGTCGTGTAGTATACTCCAGTGAACTTCACTTTTTTACTTCCCTCACTTGTCTCTATTTCCCCCCACCACTGCTTATCAAATTTTATCGTTATCGACATTGAGTCATATTGTGTGAAGTATTTTGTTTCAGTGAAGTTTAGTACGATGACACAGGGTAACGGTATTTTCTTTTTAAGCCTATACAATCCTTCATAAGTCGTACCAGGACTATATTCAAAATATACGAACCCGTATCTTTTGAGCTCTATTTCTGTTTTAGGGAAGTATTGGCTTGCGTCTACCCATACATATTGTTCTTCGTTTATTTTATTTGACTTGAATTGATTTAATAATGCTTTGAATACTCCGTAGTAGTTTAAAGCTAGTATAAGGGCTATTACGAGTAACACAATAGTAACCTTATGAGACCAGTGCATAAGCGTCTCACCGGTGAGTATAACTAGTATTTAAAAGCGGAAAAAGATTAAGGCTTTTCTCAGGGCTTTTTGGCTAAAGAAGTGGTGACTGTAGCGTCGTAAGGAGGGGCTACGGGCACTAACTTTAGCAGGGTGTCCTATAATACTGCTGTTTCAGATGTTTCGGCTAAATTAGAGTACAGTGTTTTGACTAAGTAGTGAAGACCTTATGTACCTGAAGCCGGCCGTTTATTTCTCAAGAAATTCCTCTAGGCCCTTCATCCTGCTTAAGAGCCTCTGGTATATTCCTCTCAGCGCCGAGGCCTTTGCTTTATCTGCTCTGGAGGACTCGTATACGCAGAGGTCTTTCAGGGGACACTCATCGCACTTGGGGGTGCGGTAGTGGCATATAAGTGCCCCCAGATCTATAGCCCCGTAGTTGAATAAGTCGTGGTCTTTCTCGGGGACGAGGCGCGACATTATCTCCAAGTAGTCGTCGGCCCGCCGGCTCTGCAGGCCGGTCAGCCTAGAGAGCAGCCTTATGACGTTTGAGTCTACTACTGGGGCGGGCTTATTGTAGCCGAACGAGAGTATGGCGCCTGCCAGGTACACCCCTATGCCCGGCAGCCTAACTAAGTCATCCCAGTTGTCCGGTATCCTGCCGCCGTACTGCTCTACTATGAGCTTAGCCAGGTCTTTGAGCTGCCGCGCCCTCTGCTTATATAGCCCTAGGTGGAGGAGGGCCGACTCGACTTCCTCGACTGGGGCGTTGTAGAGGGAGATTATGTCCGGGAACTTGGAGATGAACTTGGGGTACTCGCGTGCCACGGCCTGCCGCGTAGTCCTCTTCAGGAGCATCTCTGCCACCAGTACCTTGTAGGGCGTCCTGTCTACCCTCCAGGGGTAAGGCACCCAGTGTTCTTTCTCCCACTCTATTACCCTCCTCCTGACTTCCCTCACTACTTCCTCAACTGTCAGGGCCATTCAGAATCCTCCTCACGGCAGACGCTATACCACGTGCCAGGGGGACGGGGACGGCCTCCCCGAAGAGCCTATAAGCCTTCGAGCAGGAGAGGACTACCCTCCAGTCGTCGGGGAAGCCCTGTAGCCTCAGGTACTCCTTTACGGAGAGGGGGCGGTCTTCCCACGGGTGCACCATCATCGTCGCCTTCATAGCAGGGGACGTGACGAGGGTTGGTGCCGGCTCGAACCAGGACAGTCTCCTGTAGAAGCCCATGCGCCCGCCCCCGGCGTTCAGCGCTGCGTTCATGGCCTCGGGCTTGAGGTCGTCGGGTATCTGCCGCCAGTTGCCCCCCGGGGGGACGTATTTCATGAACTTAGAGTACTTCGGCGACAGGTCTATGTAGTCCCCGGGGTCGTTTAGCCCCGCGAGCCCCTCCGCTAGGGTGTACCACGGGTCTACGCCGCCGAGCAGGGTGTCCTGAAGGAACTGCCCGTGGGTGGGCGCCGGGAACCGGGGGGCGCCTACGTCAGGCCTCACGCCGACC
>QMRV01000297.1 GCA_003649445.1 Thermoprotei archaeon
AGATAACATTAAATATATTGAGAAGAAAGCTAGTAAGTCTAAGATGAAACGTAAAGGATCAGCTATTCCTACTATCATCTTTTACCTCTCCGACGGGGATTTTTAGAGAACATTACAACTTTTTTTAACCTTATCTTTGAAGCCAACCCTTCGGGAATTAGAAGAAGTGTAACAATTAGAATGATAAATGATAGAGCAGGTCTGAAAGCTGTTGGAACGTTAAATGGAGGTTTAGCTAAGAAGTACATTCCTATAACCTCAGCAAAACCGACAATGTATCCTCCAAGCATAGCACCATATATGCTCATGAAACCCCCTAGAATAGAGGATGCAAATGTTCTTAGAAGCATAAACCACCCTATTTCAGGGCCTGCAGTCATTCTAAACGGTAGAAAAACTCCAGCAATACCTGCAAGCCCCCCTGCAAGAAACCATGATACAGCATATACTTTATTAACGTCAACACCTAATGTTTCAGCTAAACTCGGGTTTTCAATAGCAGCTCTCATAGCTATGCCGAACTTTGTCTTAGTTAGCAGCATGTAGAAGGAAATTATTAGACATATTGAAAGCACTGTTGAGACTATGAATAGGCAAGGTATGTCAAACACACCTATAGTAATTGTATAATCTCTAAAGATGAAACCCCTTGAAATGACCTTGTATGTTTCAGACAATACATCAGCATAGATATGAAGTATTGATCTTAAAACTACGTCTAAAGCTATAGATGCTATCATTAATCCAACAATACTTGTACCTCTACTTGAAAGAGGCTTGTAAATAATGAGGTAGGACAGTAAAGCTACAGACCCCGATATTAGGAAAGCCGTTGGAACGCTAAGGTAGGGACTTAGTTTTAGACCAACATATGTGAAGTAGGCTACGTAAGCTCCTATAGTCGCTAAATCTCCATGAGCAAAATTAGGTATTCTCAAAGTAATATAGGTTAGCGTTAATCCAACAGCTAATAGGACTAGCAGGTTCCCAAATATTATGGCGTCAATTATTACTGTTGGTTCCACTGTTGATTACCGCCGTTAGCTTGTGTATTGTTGGAAAATTTCTAATTTTATACACTTAAATATGTTTCCTATAGATTTACTAAGAAAACCTATATATAGCTCCTTGTTTACTTCCTATAGAAAATATAAAATCTACGATGATGGGTGAATAGTGTAATGCAAAAATATCTAATTTACGTAGTAGTCTCGTTAATAATTGGTTTAATATCAGGTTCTGCTGCAACCTATGCGTTTGCCGGAGCTGCAGCACCGCCGCCGACAGGACTGCCGTCTGAAGTACCGATAGGTGCGTTACTGCCACTTACAGGGAAGCTTTCATCGTTTGGGGAAAAGTGGAAACATGCTTTAGAGCTAGCTGAGGAAGACATTAATGCATATGTTTCTAAGCTTGGTCTTGATGTTAAGTTCAAAATATATGTTGAAGATACTAAAACTTCTCCCGAAGGTGCTTTAGCAGCGTTACAAACGCTTTCAGCTAAAGGTATAAAGCTTATCGTAGGTCCAGCAGCAAGCTCTGAGGTTGCTGCTATAAAATCTCATGCTGATGCTAACAAAATAGTTGTGTTTAGTCCATCGTCTACTGCACCGCAATTAGCTATTAAGGATGACTACATTTTCAGAGCAGTTGCATCCGACGTATATCAGGGTAGGGCTTTAGCTAGGCTGATGTGGGATAAAGGAGTTAGGAAAGTAGTTGTCATATATAGGGGCGATGATTGGGGTGTAGGATTATTTAATGTTGTTAAAGAGCGTTTTGAAGAACTTGGAGGGCAAGTAAAGGAGGTTAAGTATGACCCCGAAGCTCCTGAACTGTCTACTGAGGTCAGAACTCTCTCTGATCTTGTTAAAGAATTTGGAGCTGATGAGGAAACAGCTGTGTTAATGATATCCTTTGAAGATGATGGTATAAACATATTGTCTCTCGCTAAGGAAGACCCTGTATTAACTAAGGTTATGTGGTTTGGAACAGATGGGATAGCTTATTCAACTAAAATAGCTAAGCAAGTAGGTGATATTGTAGAGAGCTTAGGCGTACTTGCAACAGTGTATTTACCTGAAGAATCGCCGAAGAAAGAGCAATTTAAGGAGAGATACAAAGCAAGGTATGGTGTTGAACCTGATCCATACACCTGTAACATATATGATGCAGCATGGATCCTGGCATTAGCCGTTCTTGAAGCAGGTAAGTATGATAGCAAAGTTATTGCTAAAGTTATTCCAGAAATATCTTCAAGGTACTTCGGAGTTTCAGGCTGGGTTCTCCTAGATGAAGCAGGAGATAGGGTTGGAGAGAAATATGTAATAACAACCGTGGTCGGTGAAAATGGAAAGTACGTTTGGAAAGATGTAGGAGTCTACATAGAACCGTTAGATAAGATAGAGTGGTCTACATAAAAATAAATTCAAGTTCAGCATTTTTTCTAACAACGAATAACGAGGACAGATTACCATTGACACTACTTAGAACAGAGAACATTAAGAAAAGGTTTGGAGGAATAGTAGCTCTTAATGGTGTTTCAGTTAGTGTAAATAAGCGTAGCTTGACAATGATCATAGGACCTAATGGCAGCGGTAAAACTACTCTCATAAATGTTATTTCAGGGATCTACAAGCCCGATGAAGGCAAAGTAAAGTATAATGGACTAGATATTACGGGTAAGCCTCCACATGAAATATATAAGATAGGTATTGTAAGGACGTTTCAAATACCCTTACTATTCACGAATCTAACCGTTCTTGAAAACTTACTTGTAGCTGCTAGAGTAAATGAAGGTGAAAGTTTTCTAAAGTCAATATTTAAGAGTAAGTGGCTTAGACTCGAGGAACAGCTTGTAGAGAAAGCTTATAGAATCCTAGAACTTCTTAACCTAGACCATTTATGGAACTATCCTGTTTCAAAACTTAGTGGTGGTCAGATGAAACTCGTTGAAATAGGGAGAGCTCTTATGAGCGACCCTCAACTAGTTCTAATGGATTAACCTATTGCTGGTGTTAACCCTAAACTTGCGCATGAAATATTTGAACACATAATCTATTTGAAGAACAAAATGAACCTATCGTTCCTAATTGTTGAGCATAGACTTGACGTAGCTTTACAATACGTTAACTATGTTTATGCTATGCATA
>QMRV01000298.1 GCA_003649445.1 Thermoprotei archaeon
GTATAGAGTAGTGTTTTAAAGATAATCCATATTCGTGTAGTACGTTTAGTAAGATTTCATTGTCATCTATTACCGCTATTTTTAGTGGATAGAAATTTGGGTGTTCTACTAATTTGACATATCTTCTGAGAGACTTGCTTAATTTCCTTGAGCAAACGGCAATAATTTCCATTAGTTTAGTAGACGAAGAACAGGTATTTATTTAGTAAGAGAGAGTAGACTGAAAGTAACTCCTTACCTTATCCGAGTTACTCGGATAAGGTATGAAGCTTATATACACTACAGCCTTGCAGCCATAATTGAGAATGCTTTCACTACTTTTTCTCCTTTCTCTGTTAAAAACGCTACTTTCAGTGGATAGAAGTTTGGGTGCTCTACGAGCTCTATTAACCCTAGTTCTTCCAGTCTCCGTATTATAATACAGTCTTTATCACCTATTTCTCTAACTAATCGCTGTACTGAAAGAGGCTGTTCAGTACTAAGCAATATGAGTAATTTAACCTGTTTTCTTATTCTCCTTCTATCTTTTTCTGATCCAAAAAGCTCGAACATAGCTACTCACTTAAAGTCTCATGTAGTTCTTTCAGCAAGCGATATATTTTTTCTCCTTTACTTGTCAACTTCAATAATACTGTTTTATCTGGATAGTGTTCTACAACAATACCTAGTTTAATTAAGTCGTTTACTCCCTTTTCTTTAATAACCATTTTCGCGTATCTTTTCTTAACTACACCGTAGTCATCTCCCATAGCCATAATAATATAGAGTAGTGGCTTTCGTCCAAGAAAAGCTACTGTTTCTCTGTACTTCTCAGTAATACTTTTATAGTATTCCATGAACAATTTCCTACCCTTCCCCCTTTTGCTCACAAGTTTACTCCAATTGCCTTTATTTATTTCAATTTCTCAAAATAATCTTAAATAATTTTATTTATTCAATAGGATACGAAAATAATATTATTAGCTGACTCGAAAAAATACTGTGAAGTCGGAAAAGAGCGAGGAGTATAAGTTTATTCCAATAGAAAAACTTGTTAAGAGTCCTCTCAACGTTAGGAGAGTCTTAGGCGATATAAAGTCTCTTAAAAAGAGTATTAAAGTTAATGGCCTACAAGAGCCTCTAGTTGTTCGCCCAGCTCCAGGCAAAGAAGGTTTCTACGAGATTATTATAGGGTATAGGCGTTATGTTGCTCTTAAAGAGCTTGTAGAAGAAGGCGAAGAAAGATTTAGGCTTGTACCATGTATTGTCAGAGATCTATCTGATGTCGAGGCAGCTAGACTTAGTCTAGAAGAAAATCTTGCTAGACAAGAACTTACTCCAGAAGAACTCGCAGACGGAATAAAGCTCCTATTAAATCTAGGTATGACTATAGAGCAGATAGCAGACATGCTTTCAATAAGCCTTATGGAAGCAAAAATTCTAGCTGAAGGAGTATCTATTATAAAAGAACTTGGACTAGAGGTAGAAAAGAAGGCTGGACGTGGACGCGAAATAGTAGTGAAAAAGACTATTGAAGAAAAGGCTCCTGAAGTAGTTCCTGAACTAAAAGAAGTTAAGAAAAAAGAAATTGTTGAAGTAAAGCCTAAAGAAGAAAAAAAGCCTTTAGTGAAAGAAGAAAAGAAAATCGTTAGAGAAGAGAAAGTAGAAGAAGAAAGAGGTATTGAAGAAGAAATCGAGGAAATGAAAAAGAAAATACCTTTTTCGCACTTACTTATAATTTACGGTGTTGTAGATTTTATGGAAAGAAAAGGAGTTATTAAAGAAAATGAAAGAAACATTGTTCTCAGAGATATACTTAAAGTAGTCACTGAACATGCGTTAAGGCAAGTAGAGTTAAGAAAAATGTGTTCACGTATACGACAATATATTCGAGTAAACAAAGACTATAGGAGAGCTATTGAAGACTTTCTTAGAGAAAGGTATAGTACTGTTGAATTAAAAATAAGAGTGCCTTACTCAATTTACGTAGAATTAGAAGAGAGAGCTAAATCTGAGAATAAAAGTGTAGATGATGTTATTGTTGAAATGCTTTCTAAAGTTTTAAAATAAGTGTAAGGAAAGGAAGATATAAATAATTTTTTCAGGTATACTTATCACATGAGATATGTATCTCTAAGGAAAATTCCTCTACTCATCATTATTCTAATACTATACTTTACAATAGTTGCTGAAGCTAAACCAGAGCCTCTCGCGAGAATAGAGAGTCCTTGGGCTGTGAGAGAGCTTTACTACATTAATGGAACACTCTGGTGGAGGCATGTTGTTAAAGCGTATGTTACTAGGATTCCTTTTGGTGATGTAGTCTTATGGTACCCTGTATACAGTGACCCCTCATCAACAATCAATATTACAGTAGAATACTCGTGGACAGAAAAACATCAATCTGCATTCGGTATCCCAGTATACAACTACTACATAATAGTAGGCTACACAGGACTACTACAAAACAAATGGTTCCCAGAAAACCACATAGAGTTTTTCGCTGAAATACCCGCTATATCAAAGAACTTTAAAAAGACTTATCAAGTAAAACTACCAAACAAACAAGGAATACTAGTCCTAATACTAGGTCTAGTAACATGGGATACCAAATACAAAGAATACTGCTTCTATACACATTTCTATATTTTCTCTACAGTAGTAGGCTATTCAAGCGACCTCGACTTCAGTAAAAAAGACTACAATAAAGCTCTTAGCTTACTTAAAAACTACGAAAACTTACTTAAGGAGAAGGAAGAGTATAGTGTTTTAGTTGAGAAACTTTCTTCAGAAATACCGCGGCTTAAAGGAAAGCTTAATGAGCTTATAGAAGAAGTCAAGAAACTTAATGCTACTAAACAGGAGCTACTAAGTGAACTAAAAGCAGTCAACGCAGAGTACTCTACTCTAAAAAGTAATGCTAGTGTACTGGAAAACAAGTTAAGTGAACTTAAGTTAGAGAAAAAGACTCTTTTAGCAGAAATAAGCGACTACAGGTTTAAGACAATTGTCTTCGCTACTGCTAGTGTAGTCATTCTAATTGTTTTCGCTCTACTTAAGCGTAAGGAAATATTAGCGTTAGCTTTAGTGGCTTTAATAGCTTTTACACCGGTCTACACTACTCCAGTAGAGACAAAGACAATAGTTATCAATGGTGGACTATGGAC
>QMRV01000299.1 GCA_003649445.1 Thermoprotei archaeon
GGAAAAAGAGTTACTAGCGCTCAGTGTTAAGAGGATAGAGGAAAGTAGCGGAGTAGGCGGTGCAGTAGCAAGAGGATTCGGTTCATTCAGCATAGAGTATAGCGATTTAGACAATCTAGTAACAAGCAATAACAAATCTAAGCTAGATAAGTTCATTGAAGAGAAGTTATGTGACATATTAAATACTTTAAACTCCAATCCCGAAGACTGGCTTAGGTCAAGTTAATTAGCAATCCATAGATAGAACCCCATAAGAGCGAAGCTATAAAATACGCCTTAATGACTGGGGGTAGCAATGAAAGGTGCAACTTTCAGACTTCATAGCGATAACTTGTTAGAGGAAATACCAAATTTACACCTAATTATATTAAAGTTCAGGTTCCCTCCGATAAATGTGATTCAGGAGGCTCCTAACCTTTTAACGTACCTACCTCTACATGTAGATTCAATGCTACTATTTGCTGATATTGTAAGGAGCTTCGGCAATAACGATTGGAGGTTTAATTTTGTAAAAACTGCTATGTTTCACAAATTCGATAAAGATAGGCCTAAATCTCTGAATTTTTTAAGAAGATACGATATCACTCTTTCCTCAGTCCTTCTACCCATAATAAGAATGCGAGATAACGAGCTAAAACTCCATATATTTACAAAGCCTCCACGTATCTTAACTGTAGCACTGGAAAATAGTTATGCACAGTTGAAGGAGCTTAGTAGAGCAAACAGTTTATCGCGTCAAGAGAAACTATGGATCCGTAAAAGAGATGATATAGTCAAACTGGCACTAATAGGCAGAGAGTATCTTGATTTAAGAAACTTAGTTAGCGGCATAAATAGTAGGAGTGGCGGTTATAGAGCAATTGACATATCCATAAAGATTCCAGAAGAATATCTTTCAACGGAATTGGCATTTTTTGCTAGTATAAGCGACCTTAAAGCCATTGAAGACGAATTAGACGTGCTTAAGAAAAATGGTATTGGGAAAAAGCGTGACATGGGTTTCGGAGACTTAGTTGTATGGGAGATATATGAATTCTACTCTAGTAATAAAGAAATTTCAATATCATATCCTATGATTATTTCTTATAAGGAGGGCGATAGTACAAGGAGAATTATTACTCTACGTAACTTGCCAGCACATGTCATAACCTCATTAAAAAATGTGGGCGAGCTCTTACCACTTAACATGAAAATGGTACTTTCAAGAACCAAGCCACCTTATTGGGTTAGGGAAGAGTTGTGCATTACGCCATTTTCTGAGTTCCTATTAAAAATACAGTCTTAGTCTTAATGTATTTATTAATGCATTGACTAATTGCCTCACCATTTTGCATGTTAACCAGGCGTGCATTAAACCATAAATTCGTGCCTATAAAAGACGAAATGGGGGATTATTTGAACTCATCAGAATTTAGAATCGAAATAGAAGCCGACAAGAAAAAGATTTGGAAAATAATAGACAAGGTAGTAAATGGTGAATGGGGACTATACATATCTGCCTTCCAAAGGGATTTCGTATGGGACAAGGATGATGTTAGAGACTTCTTTGATTCCATCTTAAGAGGATATCCTGTGGGCTCCATAATCCTATGGCGGCATGCTGGCTATGATCCTGAGAATGATCCCTTTGCTGAGCCCCTTATATCGGGAATTGAGACATATGAAGGAGCTAAGAAGTATTACATTTTAGATGGACAGTAAAGGCTAACAACTATTATGCTACTACATTTTGGATGGCGCATTAACAGGTCAAATAGGCAAATTAAATTAGAAGTACCCATAGCCTTTCGCCCCGCTGACCGTAAGCTCGTTAAGAGTGAACAGGGAAGGCGTGAGGATTGGAGGGGTTGAGCTACAGATATCGCTCCTAACTGGGCATATCGGGGGCGATTTTAGCAGATTAGTCCAGGAGAATTACTCACCTCTAAGGGATGATTATTCACTCGACCTTGTGCCCTTCCTTAGATTCATAATTTCCAACCTCGGGCTAAAACAGACTGATATATCCAGAGTGGCACGTGAATCACCTGAAATTTTTAGAAGGCGACTGGAGAGAGCAGGAGTTCTAGGTAAACAGCCGAGTAGGTTTAATGAAGTTTTTAATAAATCATCCAAGGCAATGAGATTGACGCTTGAACTTCTTAAATCGGAGCTTGGGTTAAGGAACATTTCGCTTTTGCCATCTCAATTAACGCTAATACCTATAGCAACATACTTGTACTACAAAGACGTAAATAGTATAAAATCTCTAGATACTGAAGAGATAATTAACTGGCTCATAATAGCTAACTTCCGAGGCATATATACCTCACGAACTGATACCAAACTTCAAAGAGATATAGACATTGTAAAAGGAACTAAGGAGTTCCCTCTAAATGAGCTCTTAAATGAAATTAGAAGCCCTAAGATAACTCTAAGTAACCTCATGCGAGGAAATAACATAAACGTTTTAAGAAAGGCTGGCCAGCCATACCTGTTCCTATTATATGTCGCCCTAGTTAAAGAGAAGGCGGATGACTGGAACGGCGCACTGATTAGAAGCAGGAACCTTGACGAACTTGCGAAACACCACATATTTCCCAGAGAGTACCTCGAGGAAAGCAACATAGTACCCGACGAACCTAGGGAGAAGGAGAGTTTCATAAGTGGACTAGGTAACATCACGTTTATAAATAAACAACTAAATGCTGAGATAGGAGGAAGCGATCCCCGTGAGTACTTATACAACTACAAGGAGTCTATTGAAAAACACTTCATACCAAGTGATACATCGATATGGGAGCTAGATAAGTTTGAGCAGTTTAAGGAAAAGAGAGTAAGGAAGATATTCGAAGCCCTTAAAAGGCATTTTCCACTAGCCTTTAGCTAGGTAGCTCATATGAATAATTAAGGATTAAAGCGCTATAATATCGTTGTTTACAATCATTACAACCAAACTAGGCATCACGGATAGGGAAATGAGATTGGGGCTGCCAAAAGCAACTTCATGGAGACATGTAAATAAGTTAGCTAAGTTGGGTTATATAGAAATTTTAAGAGAAGGAAAAAGCAACAAATTAATACTAAAGAAAAATATTTGAAGTGATATTAAATTATTTAATCTCAAAATTGTTATGCAAAGTACTGTCGAATACTAAA
>QMRV01000300.1 GCA_003649445.1 Thermoprotei archaeon
CCTTTATATATAAGGCTTGGATCGTAAGCTGACGCCACCTCTCCAACCCTCGTCGGCAAGCTCTCCGTAATGCTGGCTACGAGAGACGAAAGCAGTAAAACTGATAGTGGGAGCGGTATCAGCATACTACCCTTGCCTCTCATCCCCATCGCCCCGTCGCTTGAGAACTACTTCAAATACCAGAGCGGATTTACCTAAAGTATTCACCTATTCGTGCTCTTGATGTGCTATCTATATAGTTGATGGCAAACACAAATAAATTAACTTAGCTTCTTAGATGAATTAAGTTCCTTGTTGCCGAAAATTTCGTGCTGGCTTTTCATGTGCTTCACGATTAATAACTAATCTGAGAGCAAAATACATGCTACCCGTCTTAAATTGAGGTGAAAAGCACGGAAATTAAGTCGATTGGATAAGTATTCTCGCCGAGGTAAGAGTGAGAAAGAAGGGATACTTCAAGCTCTAATCTAGATGTTCCAAGTGCTATCTCTATTTTAGATCCTTTCTTGGCTGACAGCCAAGGGAGTCAATTCTACAGTCTTACCGGTGTCTATCTCCTTCAGAATAAAGGAATGTTATTGGTCCTAAGGCTTTTATCCTATCTGATATTGCCACATATACTCTAGATGGTATTTTGAGAGGACCTATTGCCTTAACTCTCTCTATTACTTTTTCAGCTAACTCTGGATCTACGTCAGGGGCGAATTCCAGAGGTCCTAAACTTTTTATAGATATTCTCTTTCCAGCTCTATACCATTCTCTTAATAATTCATTAGTTATTCTCATAGTGCTGTAAAAAGCTATGTACGACGTCCCTTTAGATCCTCTAACTTCAGCTATTGTTGGGTACAAGACTTCTTCTTCAACCATTTTCGCTACTCTAGCTATAGTTTTCAAAGTATCTTCGATTCTAGGGATCAAGGCTAACTCTATAGCTTTTGAGAGTGTAGTGAACTCTAGCCTATATTCTCGTCCTATGTAATCAACTAGTCCTAGAGTATGAAGGTCATCTAAGTACTTCCTAGCAGTATTCGGACTTATATTGAATCGCTTAGCTACTTCAGTTGAAGTAGCACTCCCCTTTTGTTCAATGTATAGGTAAATGTCTTGAGCTAGTTTGTCTAAACCCAAGGAGTATAGTACCCATCTCTTAATGATCTCCTCCCTCTTCTCAGCAGGAATAGCTTCTGGTAATTTCAGCTTCCTTACTACCCATTCTGCTAAGACTTCAAATTCCTCGCTCACTCTCCCACCTCATAAACTATAACTGAAGAAGCTTTAACGTCAACTCCCTTAGAACTTCTATCCCCCACTTCCACTTCTTTCCCTCCTTCAACTAATAATTTAAAACTACGGTTATCGCGATTTAACGACGTAACGACCCCCTCTAACTCTACAGTTTTACCTGTATAAACGTGAGTCCCAGTTACGGAGACTTTAACAGAACCTTTATCCATTAGGTAAGCGATCATTGGAATAGCGCTAGCTACGCTATTGAAGGCTATGCCCTCTACGAGTCTTCCGTAATAGTGAGTCCTGAAGCTAGACTCGACCTTAGCTATCTCCTTTAATACGTCAATTAACCTTGGGAGGGTTCTCTTAATTATTGCATCGCCTAGTGGATATTTAACATAATAAGCCCTGCCGACCTTCTCAACTAGCCCTAGGGTATATAGTTTGTCAAGTATGAGTCTAGCTTTGCCTTCTTCTATGTTGAACTCCTTGACTAAGTCCTCTATCGTCGCGACATCCTTTGACTTAACGTAAAGGTAAACTTTCTGCTCGTCTTCTTCTAATCCTAAGGACGTTAGAGCCCACTTGAGAGTCTCGTCTTCGTTCTTACTCTTAGGAGGTCTTATTCTACGGATTCTCCACTCAGCTAATACTTCGAATTGAGACATGCTCTCAACTCACTTTTTATTTACTTAAACTCAAAAAATAATGCGTTTAAATTATATTTAAGCTTTGCTCTAAAGGCTATGTAGACAACTCTTCAGAAATCTTCTTTAAGAGATCCCTTATGTCCTCGAATAACTCCTTTATTACTTCGAGCTTGCTTTCTATCTCATCTATTTCTCCAGTTTGCCAGATAATTACCCCAGCTATTATTGTAACCGCTATCCACCGAAGACCTGAGGCTACTCACAGTTTCTCACCTCGAGGACTAAGACCTATGAAGAACTCCTTTATTGCACATGAGTGACAAGGGACTGAGCTCTTTACATGGTACCTCTTAATGAATTCCATGAGTTCTTGGAGCTTAAGCAAAGGTACTCGTTACTTATATAGCATCTGCACGACGTATTATATATTTTTCTCCAGGTTCTGTTTCAAAATCCACTTCGAAAAATTAAGTTTTCTACTTTGAGAATTTTGCTCAAATATTAAGGGACTTAGGAAAATCGATATGGTGTGTATCTAAAGGATTCTCTACTAAATCTGTGAAGAAAGATCGTGATTGTAGTTGATGCCTCCGCTTACTTGCTCCTCAGCAACCTTAAGAAACTCACAATGAAGCCTTACCCTAGTGGTTGTCTCTATGTATTGTATTTTGAAACTAAAGGTGTTTTGATATTACAGTCATCAGTAGCTTGAGTAGAGAAATGAGGAAAGGAGATCTCTTATAGTACTCAATATAGCGTTTGCCATATATACATATCAATTCCTTCTCTTCGTATAGGGCAATTCCTACTATAATGGCGGATGATATAATCATGGAAGCATGGGAAATACCGTAAACGCCTCTAACATAAGGCTCGAAGGTAATCAGAAGTAATATATTGTGTCCAGTAAAGATTATGTAAGACATTGAATTTTTCTCAGCGGCCAGAAACATCATCATGTCTGAGGAGTGAGTGTCTTCGCTCTTAGTATGGGAACTCAGAGACGTGGTATACCTCAATTGGTGGATTCTTGCGTTTTACCCTATCTATGAAATCTCTCTTATCTAGTGATACCAATATGGCTCCTAGATCCAAAGCTACCTTTAAGTACAGGGCATCTACTGAATATACGTTATATTCATGACATAGAGGGTAAGCTGTCTTGCAGAAACTTCTATCGCACTCGAAAACTAACTTTGGATGAAGTACTGAGTCTAGGAATTTCTCAGCTTTACGAGCTACATCTATAC
>QMRV01000301.1 GCA_003649445.1 Thermoprotei archaeon
CCTATAGGACAGCTCGATGGAGGACACATATTCAGAGGTTTATTTAAGGATTATCAGAAATACTTTGGATATGCAACTTTGTTCATAATGTTTCTTGCATCAATATATTATCCACCTTGGCTTATATTTCTGCTTCTTATAGTATTTTTAGGAGGCGTAGTTCATCCACCCCCACTCAATGACGTAATACCCTTAGACAAGAAGACGCTTGTAATTGGGATCATATCAGTATTGATATTTATTCTTTGTTTTATCCCTGTACCCTTCCTTGTTGTTCATTGAGGAATCGATACTGTTCTACTGACGCGAATCCCTCTTATGTAAACCTCCTTTATTCCTTCTTTCATATCATAAGCGTCCTCTTCCCAGACAACAATGTCAGCATCCTTTCCTGGATAGATAATTCCAACGTCTTTTTGAATTCCAAGCGCAATTGCTGCATTTTGGGAGAATATACTTGTAGCTTCCTTTTCATTGAGGTCATATCTTATCGCAAGGGCAGGAGCAAGCTGTAGAAGCTTTATATCCATAAGGGGGTGAAACGTAGATAGAGAAACTGTTATCCCAAGTCTGTAAAGTCTAACCACGTTATTAAAGTTCCATCTATCCAGGTACAAAGGATCTGTTATCCAAAAAGGACCATATATTACAGGTACGTTAAACTCCTTAATGTAAGACGCTACTTTAACGGCTTCTGGTGCTCCAACTATTGTAAGCTTGTTTAAGAACTTAAACTCCTGTGCAAGATTTAAAGCAGTCTCTATACTCTCATAGGACATTGCAACTATGAAAACCCTGTCCACATTCCCTAAGATAGATCTAAATCTCTTGTTGTTTGAGTAAAGCTTTCTAAACTCTCTTAGTATGTTCATCCTTAGCTCACTTTCGTAGTACTCTTCAGGAGTTTCTAAAAGTATTTCCAATATGTTCTTCCTATAGAGACTTTGATGAAGCAATGATGTCCCCATAGTTTTTATCACTGCACCTTTTCCAAGTCTTACATATTTTCCCCCTGGCGATATATATGCAGTAGTTACTCCGAACTCTCTGGCATCCCTTATAGATGGATCAGAGTAATTTAGACCATCAATAACATAGTAATCTGGATCCATGATTATTCCTCTCTGGTCTTCTTGTATTCCGTATATAGACCACTTTATTCCTAGCTTTGAATATGGCTCTATAAATCCAGGGGTTACTGTTGCATTAGAGAAGTCAACATAAGGGCCTTTCCAAGTGTCAGAAATTCTCTGAATTTTTCCTTCTTTTATCACTATAAATACATCTTTGTATATCTCGTGGGATCCTGTAAGTATTTTCCCAGCAAGGATTGCGTATTCAAATGGGTTTGTTATCAATAGTAATCACCTTATGGCCCTCTGTACCTTACTTAGGCAGTACATAACCTGCTAAAGACCTAATTTTAATATGATCCATTTAACTTTTGCGCTTAAGAAGAACTTGCAGAAACATTCATCAAAAGAGCAATAGTTTACATAAATGTTAATAGTATTTAATCCTCCTAGTTAGGCTATACAGTTGTTTAATGGATCAAAAGATAATTTCGCTTGTAAAACCTTGCTTCTAATAGCAGATAGTAGCTTACCAGAAAGTATTTATAATTAGTTTTAGTAGTAGATATTGAATCTAAGCGTTTCCGTAATAAACACCTAGCAGCGCTGTTAAGAGCACGTTAAGTTAGACTCTAAGGTAGAAGTACTTGTCTAAGCTTTCCATCTTAGAGATGATTAACGGAGATCTCCTCGGGGCATCCTCAAACATCATTCAGAGAGGGCCATAAGCATAGGATTATGATGAATGTTTAAATCATGTCTAGAGTCAATGGCACTTTGTCATTTATTGCTCCCATACCTCTGTAAACGGTAGAGGTGACAAGGGCTATGAATAAAAGGATCTTATGGCCTTTGCTTGTTGTTTCTTTGCTTATCCTAAGTAGTCTCGCTGGTTGTGTAGGTGGTGGCAAACAGGGAGAGGAAATAACCCTTGTTGTTCTGACAAGGCACGACACTACGATACAGATGAAAGTAAGACAGGCGTTTCTCTCTAGTGACATAGCAAAGAAGTATAATATAGTTGATATTAAATGGTTGCCTATCGATCCAAGCCAGTGGATAGATACTATTAGGGCATTAGCCACTAAGCCTGGAAGGGAAGTTGATGTAGCATGGGGTGGAGGTCCAACATTATTTGATATGTTGATCATGGAGGGTTTGTTAGTTCCAATAACTAGTGAAGAAGTAATGAAAGTTTTACCGGACATTCCAAAAGAAATCTCCGGTTCATCTATGGTGAGAGTAGGCAAGGAAGGCAATATATTATGGATTGCAGCTGCAATAGCGTCTTTCGGATTCACCATAAACAAGCAAAGACTAGCAGACTATGGTTTACCAACACCCAATGCGTGGAAAGACCTAGCCAGCCCCGATTTCGCAATAACTTTACCAACACCCAGCGTAGGTGTTGCTGACGCAACTAAAAGCACAAGCAACACTAGAATGTACGAAATTATAGTTCAAGCATATGGTTGGGTTGAAGGATGGAAAATTATAACATTAATGGGTGCAAACGCTAGAATATACGATGAATCAGGCCTTGTAAGAGACGCAGCTATTAGAGGAGATGTAGCAGTAGGCATAACAATAGACTTCTACGGTTACACAGCACAGCTTCAAAACCCTGAACAATGTGAATACAGGCTACCAATGGACGGCACTATTGTTAATGGAGACCCCATAGCACTAGTATACTCAAGTAAACATCCTGAAGCTGCTCAAGCATTTATCGCATGGGTTTTAAGCCCTGAAGGACAGACAATATGGATGCACCCTAATATAAATAGAATGCCCGTTAATCCTAAGGTTTTCGAAACTCTTGAAGGACAAGAAAGACCTGATCTGAAGAGAGCATACGATGAAACTTTAAAGGCTGCAGTAATAAAGTTCAGCGATGAATTAGCTTTAAGCTATGAAGAAGCTTTAAGATGGTTCTTCTACGCAACAATAACAAGACCTCATGGAAAACTTCAGGAAGTATGGAAGGAACTAGCTTTAGCTTACCTTACAGGTAAAATAACTGAAGAACAGCTCAACAATTTAATAGATGACTTAGCCA
>QMRV01000302.1 GCA_003649445.1 Thermoprotei archaeon
ATTAACAAGAGTTTACGGTGGCCAAGAACTTTCCCTTCCAGCGATACTAGCACCTATCATAATAATGTTTATATACATATTCGCAATAATACTAATATTTATAGAAGAAATACAACACAGAGCTAGCACAGTAATTCAAGTATTAGGACGACTTACAGCTTTAAGAAGATGCATGAAAATAATATCTAGAATGCTATCTATAAACACATGGTACCTAATAACATCCATCTATTTATCTCCTTTAGCAGTACTACTAGCAATCTACCACCTATTATATGACACAATATCAGCCTTAGCACTCTCATATGCTTCACTCATAGTCTATGTAGCATTTAAATCCCCTGAACTAGCATACAAAATACCATTAATAATAATAGCATTCATTTTAATACCATTAACACTCTACTTAAAATTCATAGGAACACTATTAACAATAATCATCACTCTCACAATAGGACTAAAAGTAAAAACTTCCCCTGCTACCTCAGTCTCTCCACTTACCTAAAAATAATATAAGTACAAGGCAAAACCAAAGAAAACACCAAACCCTATCAAATACCAGCAATAAACATTACACTAAATACTTCCCCCACTAAATTCCATCCCTTATTCCAATTCACACATATACACATACACTCAACCCGCAGAAATAATCCACATACAATAGACTAAACATATTATTTCCACATGAAGGTTTATTAGGCAGTATTTATGAGCGATAATTAGGCATGGAAAAAGTTTAAGCACTTTACTAATTTAATGTCATCAGCTATCGAGAATCTAGTATCACTCTTTGAAATCTATAAAAACCCTTTGAAAATATTAATAATTTTACTTTCAAGCACAGAACTTCAAGACACAGTTCAAGTTTTCAACAAAGAACTAGTAGTAACCCCGCAAAACGTTATCAGCATTAACAGACTAACAAAATATCTTCACAAACCCAAGCATCTAGTCTCTTCTACTGAAAATAAACTTACTGTACACAAAAACAAATTTAGCAGAATTAAGTTTAAGAAACCTCGTCTACATCTCCCCAACACCAGCACATCAATAGTACTAACACAGATAACAGTAACACTCTTATCACAATAACCACACCAAAATAACAATAATATCACGAAAATCTACAAGGAAAATTAATAAGTAAATAATCTTTCCCAGAAAACCACATATCGCCATGCCTACTAACTATTAGGGGAATACCTATATATGATACCACTAGAAAACATTGAGAATTTAAGCCTATTATCGATATGGACACTTAAACCAAGCCTACCAGAACTCCTACTAGAACTCAAAAAGAGGATACATTACATCAAGAGTAAAGCCCCAAAGCCTAGGCGAATACAGTATAGTATTCATAGAACCAAACGTCGTAGCAGTTAAAGGATCAACATACATATTATATGACCCAAATAGACGCAGTATAGCTATCAAAAGCCCTAACCCAAATGAACTACTATTAGTTTTCAATGAAGTAGAAAACCTTCTAAAACACACAGGAAGCGACCCAAATAAAGGTATAATATTTTATGAACTACGAGCTAAAGCTAAAGCAAGCGGCGAAAAACTAGCTTTAAAGAAAACTATAAAAAACAGAAAAATTCCTAGGCTTTAACCTACTAGCCATACCAATAAGCTTTGTTTCAGCAGAAAATGACCCTAACTCTTTTCAATGGTTCCAACTCGACATTAGACCAAAATGGACAAGCTGGACAGATAATAAAGTATACTACGAAATAGTATTAATATATAGAGATAGAAAGGATAAATTAGTAAATATGCTAGAAAACATAGATAATGTTATTAAAGAAATCCTAAAAAGAATTAGTAACACTCTTAAAAATAATTAGTGAGGAAAACTATGTCAATATCAATACAAAACATAAAAATTATACACGAAAAACCCTGCAAATGAAAACATTCACTTGCCATCAGAGAAAAAGACAAGTCTTTTTCTTGAGCAAACACAAGAAAAACATCTCTCACAAATAAGAAAAACATACACTATAGGCAAAAACCTATGGGAGCCATTCACATTACTCTCCCCCGAAACAAAAACACTATTAAAACTACTAGAAGCATATTTAAGAGAAATAAATATTCCACCACCAGAAATCATAGAACCCAATTACTCAGATAAAATGGGTCTATACATCATAGTAGTCCTACCGTGCAACGCTAGCCAAGCACTACAACACTGGACAAAAATACTAGACGAACTACACGACTTCAACATACCTATCTTCATAAAGTGGACAGGCAAACTAGATGTATCCCCAGAAAAACTAGGAACATACCTAGGCAAAATACTCGCGAAAATGAATATACACCTAATAACCGAAAAACCCTTCGACATAGTCAAAATACTAAAAGAAGAATGGAGCCTATAGAACACCAAAACCACTAGATAAAACCATGTACTACATAGATACCAGCGTTCTCATATCATATATCTCTGCCTCAGATACAAGTCACAAAGCCACAAGAAAACTTCCAGAAAAATAATTAAAGAAAACCAAAAACACAAAAACCCTTCATAAACCCCCATTAAATAAACCACGACAAAACTATAAACTTCAATCCCGCCACTACACTAACCCACATCAAGGCAGCAACCTTAATACAGTATCCACCAACATCTCCTACGAAAATGAAATAAAATAAAAATGAAAATAGATCCCGATAATCTAGGCAAACAAAAAAGACACTGCCATAAGAACAATAGTAGTACAGTAACTAATCAAACAAGATCAAAGCTTTTCAGCAGTTTTATAAATCTCTTCCATAATCTCGTCAACTTTATTCTTATCTAAGGGTTTAGACAAAACAACTTTACCCAGTTCCCCCAAAAGTCCCTGAATCTCCCGGCAAATTCTTTTTTCACGCACCCCCGCATATACTAGGAAACCAGCCAAATATCCATTAGCCTCCTTTACATAATTAACAATATCTGAAACAACATCAACAGTCCCACTTAAATCCCTCATAGTTGCTCCTTCCGCAGCCTCAAACCCTCCCTAACTTTAACTATCTCATACCCCTTCAACTTCAACTCAATAATCTTACTAATAGGCAAACCCGTCTCATCCCTAATACGCTCAAGCTCCTTCACA
>QMRV01000303.1 GCA_003649445.1 Thermoprotei archaeon
ATTTGTTTCCATATCTGTTATGATTCTTGCATCATTCTTAGGTTTAGTATCGGCATTCATCATGGCACGCTACGAGTTTCCGGGCAAGAATATTTTTAGAGTTTTACTCATGATACCTTTACTAGCAACACCTTTTGTTAACGCCTACGTTATAGGTAAGGTTATAGGTCCTGGAGGGCTTCTAAACTATATTCTTAAAGACCTATTACACATAACAGACTACACAATAATTATCGTAGGTTTGCCCGCTGTAATTTTAGTTCAAACGCTAAGCTTTTTCCCAATAGTGTACTTAAACATGCTTTCAAGCTTTATTAACATCGATCCTTCTTTAGAAGAGCAAGCTGAAAACATGGGTGCCCATGGATTTAAACTCTTCAGAACAGTAACATTGCCTCTCGCTTTACCAGGCTTAGCTGCAGGAGCAACGCTAGTTTTCATTTTTAGCTTAGAGGATTTAGGGGCACCTATAGGCTTAAGCGGCGCTTTCGGAGACGGCTTACATAACCATTTAATGTCGTTTTACGTTTATGAAGAATTCAGAAAAGCTATGACCTTAGAACAGGTGCACCCTGTAACATATGCTGTCGCTGTTTTAATGCTAGGTTTAGCTTCAGTAGCTTTCTTGTCCATTAAAAAATATGTCTCACTAAAACAATATGCAATGTTAGCTAAGGGAGGTCGTTGGAGTCCAAGAGTAAGAAAACCTGGGATTAAAGGTTTAATAGCTATATACGCCTTCATAGTACCTTTAGTTATTATAGCTTCATACCCTCAGCTTGGAGTTATCACATTATCCATAACCGATTGGGCTATTAGCGGTGCTTTGCCATCGAAATTAACTGGCGAATATTTGGCTGCATTAGTTACGAAATCAGATGTTGTCCAAGCAATTAAAAACAGTCTAACATACGCTAGCTTAGCCATAGTTGTTATTGTTCTTACGGGTACTAGTGCAGCATACATTGTTGCCAGAAGAGATATTCCAGGTAGAGATCTCATAGACTTACTTGCAACAATACCTATAGCTATACCTGGAATAATTGTTGCAATAGGTTATCTGCTATTTTTTGGCACAGTATTCTCTAATACAACAATAGATCCATTCATAAATCCTGGGCTTCTTCTCATATTCTCATACTCTGTCAGGCGATTACCATTTACAACTAGAGCAGTTTTCGCTGGGTTGCAGCAAACACATGTTAGTCTTGAAGAAGCAGCCGAAACGCTGGGTGCAAGTCGAGCACGTACATTTTTCACAATAGTTGTACCTTTGCTTGCTGCAAATGTTATAGGTGGTGCAATTCTGTCTTTCGTATATTCAATGAATGAAGTCAGTACTAGCGTTATTCTTGGAAGTAGAAATCCTTCGCAAGGACCTATAACGTTTCTTATGAGCCAAGTAATATATGCTAGTGCAGCAGTAGGTACTGTAAGTATAGCAGCCGCACTAGGTGTACTCCTAATGGTACTACAGATAGTAGCTATTACAACTTCCAATTACATACTTAAACAGAGAGTAGCATTCTTAGGTGTTTAGCCATGGTTAGTGTTAGGCTTGAAAAAGTAACTAAAAGGTTCGGAGAAGTAGTAGCAGCAGACAACATAACCTTAGAGATTAAGCATGGAGAGTTTTTCACATTTCTAGGGCCTTCTGGTTGTGGTAAAACAACAACACTAAGGATTATTGCTGGTTTAGAAGTACCTGACTTTGGTAAAGTGTTTTTCAATGGTAAAGATGTGACTAATGAGCCACCATATAAGAGAAATACTGGTATGGTTTTCCAAAACTACGCACTGTGGCCGCACATGACAGTCTATGATAATATAGCCTATGGTTTAAAAATAAGAAAGTTGCCTAAAGAGGAAATTAGAAGTAAGGTTTATGAAATCTTAGAATTAGTGAAGCTTAAAGGTTTAGAAAAACGCTATCCCACACAGCTTTCTGGAGGCCAGCAGCAAAGAGTAGCGCTTGCAAGAGCCTTAGTAATAGAGCCTGCCGTTCTCCTTCTAGATGAACCTCTCTCTAACCTGGATGCTAAGCTTAGAATTGAAATGAGAGAAGAGATTAAAAGAATACAGAAAAAATTAGGGATTACAACAATTTATGTTACTCATGATCAAGAAGAAGCAATGGTTATATCAGATAGGCTTGCAGTCATGAATCAAGGTAGAATAATGCAAGTAGGTGTTCCTAAGGAACTCTATAAACACCCTAGAAACCTATTTGTAGCCTCATTTCTTGGAAGATGTACTATTATTAGTGGAAAAGTATTAGAAGTAAGCCCTGAAGGTTATGTAACATTAGTCTTTAACAACACTAAGTTAGTAGGAGTTCTACCTGCAAGAGACATAAAGATTGTTGAAGGAGAAAAAGCTATAGTAGTTATGAGGCCTGAAGATTTTACTGTTGAAAAACCTAAAAAAGAAGCTAACATAATTAAAGGCGTTGTTGACTGGATATCTTATGTAGGACCCTACATAGAACTACGGATAAACGCCGATGGTAAACGCTTCCTAATAAACGTAGACTCCGACTACAGAGTAAGTATTGGAGATGAATTAGAAATTTACATACCATACGATGAAACAATAGTTTTCCCACCCAGGGAAGCAGAAGCAGCATATAAAGCAGAGATACAGTAAAGAAAAAATAATTATTGATATTTTACCTTACTTCCTTCTTAAAAGTAATAATATGGCACCAATAATCACTATAATTACTACTCCTCCAACAATTGCTGTGGTGTAGAAGGGCATTGCTGGTGCTGGCGTAGGCGTTGGTGTTGGTGTGGGTGTTGGGCTTGGGGTTGGTGATGGTGAGGTTGGCGGCGGAGTAGGACTAGGAGATGGAGTTGGGGTAGGTGATGGTGTAGGTGCTGGAGTTACCTCTACAGGTATTAGTCCCTTTTCTTCCAAGAAGACATAGCCTTTAGAAATGCTGTTACCATAAAAGTCTTTTACCTCTATTATAAACTCTGTACCGTTTTTAACATTTACTTTCTCGATCCAGAACTTAAATATTAATGTGCCGTTATCCAGAGATTCTACGAAATCGTAAAGTTCGGGTTCGATTGGACATTCACCACAGCAAGCGCATTTCTCGCCATAGGTTACC
>QMRV01000304.1 GCA_003649445.1 Thermoprotei archaeon
TCTTAATAGTTTTCTAAGAGTGTTTCTGGTAATGAACCTTTGTTTTCCCCGCTTAAACCTTGAAATAATATATGTTAATTCTAAAGGCAGTTTCCCTTCAAGCTTCTTTCTTTCCAAGAACGTAACTATGGGTTTTAACGGTATTTTCTCACTCCAAGGCCTAATTCTTCCTTTACCGTATAGGCGTATGTGAACATCATAGTATTTACCGTTCTTAAACATCTTTGATTCGAAACCTGCTATTCTTGCTAACCATACAAGCTCTAAGGCTAATCTCTTATTTTTAGTAATGTAAACAACTATTCCTGCACGTACCCCTGTTCTCCTAGCATCAGCCATATAGCCTTCCAGAAATGCTTTCACAACGTCAGGGCTTGCTGCCCATAGCTGCTGCGGTATGTGCTTTTTGCTCAGTTTAGAGCCGCAAAGAACGCTAATTAAATAGCTTAAAGGAGCATTGTAAACTCTAAAGAGACTATATGTTTTTCTATCTCTAACGTGAACTTCTGTACCAAATTTCTTCTTCAATATTTTTACAACTCTGTCCGCTATTTCGTTTTCTGAAACACCGAACGAGAATGATAATGTTGGATTCTTTAATTCTCTTTTTGTCTCGATGCATCCGTCTGCAATATAAGCTCCTAGAAGATATGCTAGGTCTTTATCCAAACTTAGTATTCTCGGTATAGTATTGCTGTTTCTTACTTGAATATGACCTTCATTGATAACTTTTATTCTACTAATATTCATAGTAGACAATATTTCATATACATCTATGAGAATCCGTCGAGCATATTCTTTCATACTTTCCCTTTTAACAAATGTGACCAGCAAATCCCCTCCTTTGAGCTCTGATACGGGTTTAGGTTTCACTTCTAAGCTGTCTTCGTCAAGTACGAAAACACTATGTGAACCTGTGGTTTTTATGGTACCTTTGCCCTCATATGTTATTTCATATATTTCTTTTGTCCTATGACGTAGAACGTATTTTATTTTTGACCATTTCACTATGCCTTGCTTATCCATGGATAATGTCTCATAGTTTTCTACGAATTTAGGTATGTTTTCCTCGTTTTCATTATAGAATTGATCTACGAAAGCACCTATGGGTGTTAGCTTAATTTCTCCTGTTACGGTATTCTTTATCAAAACTGGGGTGTCCCATGAAACACTTTGCATAGCCTGGAATGCTATGTTTCCTTCTGCTCCTCTAATTTCGCCTACAATTATGTAGTTTGGTCTTTGTCTAAGAGCTGCTTTCAATAGGTCGAACATTGTTACGCTGCTTTCAGCGCTACCTGTGTCTCTTGTTAGCTCTCTAACCCAGTTTTCATGCGGTACTTGTACTTCAGCGGTATCTTCAATTGTTATGATTTTAGCTGTAGGCCTTATGAAAGCTATCATGGCATTTAACGATGTAGTTTTACCTGAAGCAGTTTCTCCTGAAATAAAACCGCTCATACCCTCTAGTAGGAGCATCCACAGGTATGCTGCAACTCTTTCGTCTAACGTACCCCAATTTACAAGCTGAATAATGGATAGAGGTTTCTTCGAGAACTTTCTTATAGTGAAGTTGCTGCCTTTTAAACTAACATCTGTTCCGAAAACTATGTTTATACGGCTACCGTCAGGCAATGTAGCATCAACAATGGGTCTTGCGTGACTTACGGGTTTACCTATTCTTTCACTAAGTTCAATAACAAATCTGTCTAATTCTTCCTCTGTTTCAAACTTAATACTTGTTTCTAGAGGACCAAAGATTTTATGTACTATATAAATATAGCCTAGGCCATCACAGCTAATATCTTCAATATAAGGGTCTCTAATAAACGGTTCTAAAACGCCTAAACCAACTTTATCTCTAATCAGATAGTATCTTAAATACTCATAGTCAACGATGTATACTGGGACTTTTTTAGGTACTCTCTTTTTCGCTAAAAGCTCCTCATAATTGACAGGATCTTCAACAACAACAGTTACTTTCTCTAAGAAGTTTAATAGTAGTTTCTTCTTTTCATCAGTTTCTTGAGCTACATCCTTTTCGGTAACCAATTCTGCGATTTTCGTTTCAACAAGGAACGTTAATGCTTTAGGAGGCTTGGGCGGTTCGACAACTATGTACTTCCTATAACCTGACTCTGTTCCTTCAGGAGGCATGTATACGTGTATGAATATGCCCTCGCCAAGAGGGTACATTACATTGACGTAGGACGCTTTCTTTAAGTAATCAGGTAGCTTACCTGTAATAAATAATGGAGTACCAACTTCACGTATTATCTTTCTTAAATAATTAGCTAAGTAAGGATATCTCTTTGCTTCCTTAGTTAGTTCCTCCGACATCACATTCCTCTGCATGGTAAGTGACATGATCGAATCCTCCGATTTGTTATTTAATGTTTGAAATATACTCCGACTTTACACCATTATCTAGAACTACAATTACAATAATAGGTTGGGAAACGTCGATAGGTGAAGTGGGTGGCACCTTTACTTCTAAAATAGCTCCTGGCGGCACTTCTACGAAAACCCCGCTTGGGATGTTGTATGAGGAATTACCTATGATTAACCTGTTGAAACTCCATTCCCTATAATATAGAATGTCGATTCTACGTGATCCTGACACGTCAATATAGTCAACTATAATTTCTGTGTTAACATATGGTATAATAGGTTCCTGACCTACGTTTGAAATGTTAATAAGAAGTTCATTTAAAGTACTATTATAGGTTATCGCAGTAATTTTGAATGCTACTGTTTCTAAATAGCTACGTTCCCCTAGGACTTCCTTAGCCATATTCATCATTACCGCATATAATACAGAACCTAGGATTGCTACTGTAATCAACGTTAATATCAGCATTACTGCTCCAGCAGCTACAGCACCAAACCCCATAGTATCATCTCAGTATTCTTCTACACAGCCACCCGGTGATTTATGCCCTTAAGATATTAAAATACAAACAGAAGCTAAGCTACTATCCAACGACAGCGTCTAATAGGCGAAATTATCTCTCCTTTGGAAAATATTGGTTAAAATGTAGTGTTCATACGTAAAAGCTATACCCTTAAAAATATAAAGGTTAAAAGCATACTACTACTAAA
>QMRV01000305.1 GCA_003649445.1 Thermoprotei archaeon
AGTTCGCGTGCTGCCTGTTCGTCGAGAGCGTTAAGCTTATCAGGTCGACTTAGCGTTATGATTGCTACACCATCCTCGACCCTAACACTCAATGTTTCATACTTCACTTTAAACCCTCCATTCCAAAAACGGTTTAAAGGGAAAAGGAATCATAGGGAATATCATCATTAAACTTCCCTATTAGAATTTTCTTTTTCCCCTCGGTAGATGAGTGAAAGAATGATGGATTACGCAGGGGAGGCTCGCAACAGTGACCGATAATTTATATAACCTCACAAATTTTATCACAATTAATGCCTCTGATGAGGATGAAAACGCTCCTCCTCGGAGCCTCTCCAAATGAAGGCGAAGAGAGCCTGAGGAGGAAGGCGAAGGGGGAAGCGGGCTGACCGCCCCCGCCCAGGGCTGAGAGGAAGGATGAAGCTCTGGGCGGCGATGACCCCGAAGGGAGGCCGCCCAGCGATTCCTGGTAGCTGGGGGCTGTCTCTCGTGGACAGCTTGAAAGCCGACCTAACATGTCTTCATGTGAAGATATGTTAGGTTGCGGCGACCAAGTAAAGGAATTGGATGGTCAAGAAGCTATAGCTTAACTCCACTCCCATGGGAGTATGGGGAATGAGAGAGCTAATGTAGGATGGTAAGAATATGCTGTATTCTGCTAGCTTGGCTTGGGGAGAAGTCAGCGCCAAGATTAACAGGAAAGCTTCTTGGCTGATAAATGCTGGTCTTTGAAGGCTTGAAAAGAAGAGCGAATCAACTGATAAAATGATTTGCAACCCCAGCCAGGCGAAGTAATGACGCGGCAACCAGCGCGCAAGCCTCAAAGAGAAGTAGCAAGGCTATGAAAAAACCCTACTACTCCTTTTCCTTCTCTGAGCAGTCGGATGAAAATGCGGGGTGATTCACGCAAGGAGCACATGGAAAGAGAGGCTGAAGATAGAACAGATATGACCAGAGGTGATGTAGCCGTGTATGTGAAGACCACGCATGAGGCTACAAGCTTAACCAGCCAGCCGCCTGAAACATACCCAAAGTCCTATGAGAGCTAGAGCCGGACGTGGGCCATCAACGAAAACTCCTACAACTATAGGTGTTAAACCCGGCCAGACACCATAGAGGGAAACAAAAATCATGCGATAAGTAACAACAGCGAGATACAAAGAAAGTAACAAGACAAGAAAGAGCATGTTAACCCTAACACTAATCCAACACGCCTCCTTTCTCAACCATAACACTAAAAAAGGAAACTCTTGTATTTTTGATGGCTTGAACTACTTTTCTAGTCACCTACAGGGTAGGATGGAAAGATCCATACTTCACCTCCAAGACACCAGATGATCGAGCCATACTGCTCTAGGTTGTAGGTGAGCCCATAAGCTATGCTGGCCGGCACAAGGGCTTCAGCTGCATCCCACTACTCGTTGTTTGGAGTGACAAAGTACAATGAAACAATGGAAGTGAGCCACCAAAATTCAGGCAACATACTGTGATCTTTTATTACAAGCTTTACACTGTAAAAGTTACCTCTCATAGCAGCGTCTCCCGCTGATGCGTAAGCAGCCGCCATCACCGACTTAAAATTAATAACAACTGATCGAGTAGCAGACCTAAAAGCCTCACCCAGTAGGTCAGCAACCGCACCAGCAGGTCCCGCTGCATCATATCCCGCAGCAGCTAGAATAGCATCTAAGCGGTAGCGAGAAGATCACCTAAGACGCACGCTTGATCAGCTAAGCTGTTAAGGTAGGCAACAAACCACCTTGCTTCATGGCGTACTACCCCGTTTATTTCTATTTGGTATGGTGCTCTTATGTGTAGGTAGACGTCTTCTCCGTAGCAAACCCATCAATGCCACCAAGACCCAAGCCACCATATCCACACGTATAGTGGCGAAACAATTACGGATATGTAGGGGCTATTACTGTTTCATTCACATATATGGTGATTCACCAGTTTTAGTGTTTTCCTGTTTTCCTTTAGCTCGTACTCCCTTGTATTTTGCGGGCCATTCTGCCCAGTTAAGAGTGATGGTTCCATTCCACTCCCTGACCATACTGCCTTCAGCGATTACCCTGTCGGCCTCTTTCTGCGTTAGGCAAGCCTCATGAGTTGCAATGTTGTTACGCTCTGAGAGGGCCTCGTTGTACATCCTGAACTTCTCGGCATACTTCGGGTTCTCTTAGAGGAACTCGGCGAAGAGCTTGAGCGCCATCTCATTATCCTTGAGTAAGGCAGCTGAGATGAAACGCTTGGAATAATCCTTGTCCTCAGACAGCCATTTTAGGAAGCCCGCGTTGATTTCCCTCCCCAGCCTTCCACCCCGTCAGCTAAGCTACTCTGCACTATTGGGCCGTCTTGCGCTGTCTCCTCCGGAATGGAGGGCGAGGATACCCCGGCCAGCGTGTAGGTGCAAGGGAAGCTAGTAATCACTACTCCACACCACTCTCTTCCACCGAGTAATAATTGGCCACTACCAGCAAGGACAGAAGGAGAAACTGTGACGATGACAAGATGACAAATACTAAAAATAAATTTGTGATAAACAGGCTTATAAAATAAAAATAAGAATAAATAAGGATTCTCTATCCGAGTGGCAGTTAATAGAAAAATTTAAATAATAGAAAATTTAGAGAGGAAAGGTTGTTGAAAGTAAATATACTTGGAGAGAAAGTGTAAAAGGAATGGTGCACTTCCGGGTGGGATAATGAAACGGGGCGCGATATCGGCCGTACTGGCTCTAATCTCCCTCATCATAGCACTGATTCTCTGGCGAAACATTTTCACAACCATTGACGGCTTCTCTCTCCTAGGATCGACAAGAGCTCTAGCACTTTACACCGGATTAGAGCCTATCTTCATTCGCCCTGCATCAACAGCTTCTCCTTTGGAGTTCTTAGAGTGGCTTGACGCGTTTGAAAATGCTGTGAGTACGTTAGCAGACTATATTCACACTGGGTTAACTCCAACTATACTTCTTATGGAACTAGCTAAAAACTCAGTCTTCCAAGCAACTCTTCTGTCTATGATTCCTGCATTTTTCTTCGCGGTATTCAGCGCTATAGCTATATCAGATAGATGGCCTACAATTGG
>QMRV01000306.1 GCA_003649445.1 Thermoprotei archaeon
CCCATCCCCTAAGCTGCCGGAAAAATTTTCGCCACCCTTTCTTTCGCTGCTGATTTCCCTGTTTTGCTTCGGTTGTTCAAGTTTTTTCCCAATCAGCTCCTTCACAATGTCTTCGAATTTTCTCTGGGGTTGTTCGAAAGGTTTCGATTTCAATCGGTGCCTTAGAGCTAGCTCCATTGCTTTAACAACATCGTTTAGGTTGACCTTTGTTCTTCCGTCTAGTGCTGCTATTGCTTTAGCTGTTCTAATCGTTACTATTTCGGCTCTATGTGTTTTTATCCCCAGTTTAATAACTGTCTCGGTTACGAGCTTCAGCAAATCCCTATCCACAGCAACATCACGTATTATTTTCCTTGCCCTAGCGATCCTCTCTTCAACTTGCTTCTCCATAGGCTCCCATTTCCTATAGAAAGACTCAGGATCCCTAGCGAATTCTTCAACCCTTTCAACAATTTCAACCCTTTCCTCAGAACTCATAGAAGCCTCTACCGGAACATAGAGGCCGAATCTATCGAGTATTTGCGGTCTCAGCATTCCCTCCTCTGGATTCATAGAGCCTGCTAGTATGAATCTAGCTGGATGCTTAAATGAAACACTTTCTCTTTCAACAACATTCCAACCACTAGCTGCTGCGTCAAGAATCAAGTCGGCAATGTAGTCTTCTAGTAGGTTTACTTCGTCTATGTATAGAACGTTCCTATTAGCTTCAGCCAGAAGCCCGGGCTTAAACACTACCTTGCCGCTTTTAATTGTTTTCTCAATATCTATGGAGCCAGCAACCCTATCTGGAGTAGCATTTAAGGGGAGATCGACTACACGTATCTTCCTAAACTCGTACTCTATCTTTTCCCCCTTAGCCCATAGATCGTAGTGGTAATCGCACATTTCCAAAGGATTAAAAGGGTTACAATTAAACGGGCAACCCTTAGCAACAGGCTGAGCCGGTAAAACTTGAGCAAAAGCCCTAACAAGAGTAGACTTACCAGTTCCCTTATCACCAACTAAAACAACACCACCAATAAGAGGGTAAACGGCATTAACCATTAAAGCAAGCTTAGCATCCTCCAAACCAACAATAGCACTAAACGGAAAATAAATCTTCGAATGATGATGAGTCACACCACAAACCCCAAACCCAGTCCCTAACCAAAATAATACTTAGGTGCACCAATATTAATCTTACAGTGTACCCAGCCAAAACAATAGAAACCCCATGCCTAAAAATGATTCTAACCTAACAACATGCCCTGCTTTACTAGTTCAAAACCTTGCACCTAACAAATGGTTTACAAGAGAATAAATAGCCTAATAAGTGAGGCTGAGATGAGAAGCTACTGTTTTAGAACCCATATTTTCCCTATTCTCTTAAACTTCTTAAGAACAAGTGTTTTAGCTTTCTTTAAAAGCCCTTCTTTATCGTATATTATGATCCCATCAGCTACCGCGTCTAATATCACTCCCCATCCCCCTTCAATTCCTTCTAGAAGCTCCTTCGGTGTTAACCATATGTCTTCTACGGATTCCGCTCCTTCCTTGTATTTTAGGTTCTCCATTCTCCTCCTGTAAATGTTTTCTGGAAGGTTTCGAGCTACAACTAAAACATCTATGTCGCTTTCTGGAAAGGGTTTCTCCAGACCTTTAGCAACTGAGCCGAAGAGCAGAATACCTACAATATCCTCTCTTTCAAGCACCCTATGTACGAACTTGTATAGGTGCTCCCTATACTCTTTCCTCCTAAGTTTAGGTAAGGTTAGCAATCTATTTCACCAAACACTTCCTCGACAATCTGATACACTTTTTCCGCGTTTTTCAGAAGAGCCTTAGCTATGTTTTCAGAATATATTTCCGAAGGCTTAATTATCCTATCAACAGTTTCCCAACCATACCTAGGAGTTGTTCCCTGATCCTCCAAAACCATAGCATACGTTATAGCCTCATTCAACTTACCCATTAAATCCTCCTTTAAACTAACAAGACCCCCAGAAATTAAACCCTTCAGAACCAAAGTAGGCCTATGAGTTTTACCGGGTTCGAAACCGAGAGCAACTATTAAAGCCTTAATAGCCTTCTGAGCTGAAAGCTCCGCTTTAAAAACAGCACTAGCATATCTCCTATTGTTGAAGCATTCAAAGGCTTCTTCAAGATCCTCCTTAGCCATAGATAGCCAATCCAGAGCTTTTGCATGTTTAGGCATAGAATCACCTAACACCGATTATCTCATATAGTTTACCATCTTATAACCATAGCCCCTTATACTGAAGATTAAAATCTAATCTACAACAATCAGAACCTCAGCTAAAACACTTAGAAAACATGAAAAGTTAGAGTAGCCGCAGAGGTCAAACCTTAAATGATGTGTTAAACTTAGCTTATAAGTGAGCGTCAAAGGTTAGAGTGATGGCGATGGGAGATAAGATAGTGATAGAGCCCATTAGAGACGCTGTATGGCTCGCTCTACACGGTAAGAAAATTGGAAAACTCTCCCACGAAGAAGTTGAGAAGGAAAGCCTAGTTGAACAGGAAAAACTCTTCAACAAACAATAAAGTACTACTTGATACATCGTTTCCACTCCCAATTTTAGGTTTCGAAAGCTACCGAAACTCTACAACAGTCAGTTCAAGAGGTTCATAAAGGTATTGTGGTAGGTAAAGTTAACAGTTAATAATGGCGTTCACTATAGACTTGTGTGGATGGCGTATCGGTTGTTAGAGGAGCATGTAGCGAAGATAACTAAGCTCCGCGTGAGGAACTTTCTAAGCTTAAGGAAAGTTAGTCTAGAGCTAGGTAAGCTAAACGTGTTTGTAGGCCCTAACTCTAGCGGAAAAAGCAACGTTGTCAGAGCCCTACAGCTACTCACCAACCACGTACAGCACGGAGTACCCGTATTACCGGGATATAGGGGTTTTAAGAGCGTAGTCTAATTGTGGGGAATTTGTGTTTTAAGCGGAGCGTTAGTGGTTAAGCTGAATTCTTATAGGCTACTTAGTGGTAGTATATGTAGGTGGTGTGTTTGGGTAGACTTGTTACGTTATCTGTGAAAATTCCTAGGGAGCTTAAGGAGAAAATGGAGAAGCTTGGGCTTAAACC
>QMRV01000307.1 GCA_003649445.1 Thermoprotei archaeon
GCTGAAGGGATACTCCAGCTTACTTCGGAGAACTGGCGGTAGATTCGATAGTACTTGGCTGAAGTCTTTGCTTCGCTTAATAGCTTCTCTTAGAGAGAGTTCTTGGCCCTCAGTTAGCCTGTACAGTGCTGCCACAGCCTTAATGAATAGTTCTCTGCTTTCGATGTTTCTGAAAATATTTGTTGTCTTGAACATTGTTTTACGAATATCGATCACTTCTCCGCCTAGTTTCCGTATTAGAACAGAGTAGTCGGAGTGAGGATCTATTATCATGAAGTTTACTTTAAGGTTGGGTATCTGGTATAGGAAGTGTTTTAAGAAAAGACTTTTGCCTGCACCTGATGGGCCTATAATTACTCCATGAAATACTCTTAGTTGGGCCGGATTTAAGTAGACTTCACGGTCATAGTCATCTCTCCCTAAATAAATTCCCTTTTCAGGCACATAGAGCCACATTAAGTGGGGTCCTAGTGGCGCTAAGTCATAGGTGAAAGCCACTTGTTTTCTTGGAGAGTAAAAGAGCTTTTCTAAAATCTTGTCTCTAATTCTTCCATGCATTTTCTTTAGCCCAGCTTTCATACTTTCACCCATAGAAAGCCTTTAGAACAGGTGCTTTCAAAGGAAGACGTATGAAAGAGAATCCGTAGCCTTCTAATGCTTCCTTTATTCTCTCGCTTGTAGTATAGAGTCTTATTAAATAGACGAATTCTTTTCTTTCTCTCCTTCTACGGGCTCTCTCAAGGATTTTGAACGAAGAGACTAGTGTTCCGAGCCAGTCAAAGGTAGTTGCCGCAAAGTATTTTTTAGCAGCTTTTCTCTCTAACTCAGCCTCAATTCTAGTAGAAGCTTTTTCTACTTCAATTACTATTTTCGCGTTTTCTTCTGTATTAATAATGTTTGAGACTAGCTCTGAGAAGTCTTGAATATCTGTATCCGCTATTTCTCCGACTTCTACTGCATCGGCGTAGTAGTATTTTTCATTCAGCTCTTTTCCTCTATAGAAACAGAAGAGAGATAGCGTGAAGAGAATTGTGAGAAGTATTCCTACTACCTGTAAGTATCCTTTAGTGCATATTGCCGCTAGAATCGAAAAGAAGTCTAAGACTATTATTAATGCGAGGTTTTCTCTATCTATTTTCTTTTCAGTTAAATTGAATAGTGAAAAGAATTCTTTGGGGTCGCATACTTCTAAATCTATTCCAGTTCTCCCAGCACTGTTTAAGAGAAATCTCACTGAAGCCTCTATGTCTCTATCTAAATCTATTAGCTTTTTCCCCCGTCTTCTGATGAAAATGTAGTAGTTTAGTTCACTTTCCTTTTTAATCAATATTACTGGATTCAATTTCAGAATTTTTTCCATAACTGCTTTAATTACTGAAGCGAATTTCGAAGGTGTGTAGTCTTCAGTACTCCACTGAATGTTCTCTACTTTTAGGAGGGCTGCAACTTCGTATTTTTTCCCTATTTTCCTGTACAGTTTCCAGGACCCTGTTTTCCAGCTACTGTTTAGCGGTATTCCCCAGAGAGCTTCACAAAGCATGCTGAAAACTGGTTTAAATGAAACTATGTATGCTAAAACAAGGAGAAATACTGATATTTCGTAGCCGTAGGTTCTTATGCTATTCGAGAAATATGACAGAATTAAGAGAATAACTGTTATTTTTAGCTCGCGCCTCACAGTTAAATTATTTCTTTCACGATAATATTTCTTTCTTTAGGTTTCTTTTAATAGACTCTACTTCAGTTAGAAGCTTCTTAAACTCGCCTGGGTCTACTCCAGTGTTTTCAGCATCCATGATTAATACTCTAAGTGTTTTAGATAAAGAGTCTAAGATTTTGCTCGCTTCTTCAATAAGATTTAGCAGATCTTGTTTTGTATGTACTTTATTTATTTCTTCTAGAATAGAAGTTAATTTACTCATGTTGTCTGCTAAAACGATATAGTCTCTTCTATGTTTTGCATGGAACTCTAGCTCTTTTCTTTCTCTACTAGGCTCTTCTAGTGAAGCTAGCTCAGCTACTTTTTGAACAAACTCTTTCTTATCTTGGATACTGAAGACTTTTTCGTACTCACTGTAGCCTTGCAGGAAAAGGTCTTCTGCTAAGCGAGCGTAGGCGTAGGCTAAGGCAATAGTATACGCGTTTTCTATTTCCTTGTCTCCGAGAAGCATTAGCTGAGCGATGTCTTTAGGTGTCAGGGATAATCCATAGTATTTTGTGAGAGGTTCTGCTACAGCTAGTGCTTCTTGGAGTGATATGTTTAATACTAGTTTTCTTGAGTCTAAGTTGAGGAAATGTCTATAGTGTTCTTTTCCCTCGAGAACTCTCACGGCTGCTACTACTCTCGATATATTCGCGGCTTCACGCCACTTTCCCGTATAAGATGCTGTATGGTATAGTCGATGTATTTCTTTGAGTGAGCTTAAGCCAAGTGAGGTGAGATATTGTTTCGTTAGATCGTAGGCAGCTAGGTAAGCATACTTTAAGTCTACTTTTCCTACATATGTAGGACTTCTCATTATTTTCAGTATTTCTTTTCTGGCTCTACGTACTTCATATGAGTGCTTGAGTTCTATTGAAGCTTTCTTTAATAGGTCTTCTCTAATCCCGTAAGGATACTTCCTTAAGAATTGGTAAATTCTATCTATTTTCTGGCTCTTTGTGATATCTCTCAGTAATTTGATATGACCTGTTCTAGTTGTGTAGCCTACTCCCTTTAAGTAGAGTATAGTTGATGCTGATGTAGCATAAGACAGTTTTTCAAGTATTTTTGACTTAATGTAGCTTAGTTTAGTCGCAAACTTTGATTCGTGAAGAGTATATGCTCTACGTGTTTTAATTAACTGGAGTTGTTTTCTTAAGGGGAGTTTATGGAAGTGTCTTCCTGTTAATTCTAGTGCTTTCTTATCTAGTTTCTTATAGAACTGTGATCTAGTGATTCTTTCTGCTACCTTAAATCTTAATCCAATATGTACTCCAGGCGAAAGTGTTCTAGGGATTTTTCTTAAAACATAGAATACTATTCTGCGCATTGTACTCGCTATAACACTGTATCCTCCTAAAGCACCTGAGA
>QMRV01000308.1 GCA_003649445.1 Thermoprotei archaeon
CTATTGTTCCAGGCTTATTTATTTCAACACCCTTAATTTCAACAACAGCACCTTCTTGTTCAAGATACCATGGAGTAACCCAAGCCCATCTCCATTCAAGATCTAAAACCTTGTCCATGAAATACTCGTATTTTTCGAGAAGCTTATTTCTAATGTCAATTGCTTGTTCAGGCAGCCCTAACCATACAACTTCAACTCTATGGAACTCTATAACTCTTTCAACACCATATATTCCGCCAGCTTCCCATCTGAAAGAGGGTCCTGCTTGGTCAAACCACTTGATAGGTAATGATTCTTCGCTTAGAATTTCCTTTGAAAAGAACTGATAAAATGGTTCACACTGTGCGAAACATAGGAAATATGATGGCGGTTTAACATATTTTCCAACTTCCTCTGCGGGAGCCTTATTGGTAACATACATGTAATCTATTAGCTCCTCAAATTCGGCAATATCATATGAAACCGGCAGGGATGCGAAAAGCATTGAGTTTATTGTTCCTCTTAAATGACCTGTTCTAAGACCTACTTCTAAAGGATACATTTTGGGGAATGTAGCTTCTTGAAAACCTAGAGGCTTAACTACTTCATTCAAAAATATGTTCTTTATCATGTTAAGGAGGTAGGTGAAAGGCGGAGTGTATATCCATTGCCCAATAGAGAACCTCTTAATCCAACCTATTTCCTCAAGAATCTTGTTAGGATCATCTTTAAACGGAGGTATTTTCCTCTTAACGCCGCTTTCCTTGACCAAATACCAGTGTTCTGCTTTACCTCCCCATAGGAGTCTTTGTTCTTTCTCATAAAGTAGTTTAATTAACCTGTCAACTATGGGTTTCTTAATATCACTTTCCTCTAAAGTACTCAGGTAAATCAGCGTTCTACCATTACTGACTTCAACATTTTTAACATAGGGTACTTTAAGTGAAACTTTATGTTCGCCTTCAAGCTCAATAACGACATCTTCTAAAATGATATTTCTAATACCTATTCTGTACTTTTTACCTAAAACTTCAGCTAATTTCTTTCTTGCTCTAAGAGCTGCATCATGAATCTTAACTCTGCGTCCACTAACAACGTTAAAAACTAAAATATTACTATCGGCAATCGTATACCCTACTATTTTAGCTCCATATTCGGGTTTACCTACGCCTTTAACCAGAACGGTCTTATTTAGTTCATCAACAATGCTGCCTAGCTCTGATTTCAGTTTTTCAGAAGCAGGTTTACTTAAAACATATAATATTTTCCCAGTAAACTTCATATTCATCTACCTAAAGTTCCCGGTATTATGAAGACAAAGCCAAACATATAACTTTATCGACAAACCAAGAACCACAAAGTCTATAACCTCTAGCTCTTCACAACAAGCATGGGATAAGCTTTAATACAGCAAATACTCTTAACCATACATAGGGTTTACCGTATGGAAGGTAAGGTGAAAACAAGTATCGTAATTAATCGTGAACTCTGGGAAGAACTCAAGTCTAAAGTTGGAAGTGAAAAAGGATTAAAAATGCTTAGTAAAGTAGTTGAAGAAGCAATTGAAGACGAATTATGCGAACTCATAATTATGAAAGCTCTGAGTAAAATGCTGAAACCCGAAAAGAAAATACCGTTAACAATAGTGGCTATTAAACCCAAAGTACCAACTAACGCCGGGAAAGTAGTTAGGGAAATGAGGGAGTCGAGAACTTGACAATAGTCTATCTAGACTCAAGTGCTATAGTAAAACGCTACATACTGGAACCTGGAAGCGAAATAGTAAGTGAAGTATATTATAAAGCATTAAGTGGAGATCTTACAATCTCCTTTTCAGCATGGAATATAGGTGAAGTTCTCGGAGTACTTGACAAGTATCATAGAAGAGGGTGGCTAGGTAGAGAAGACTATGAAAAAGCCAGATACCAGTTCATAGGCGAAACAGTTAGACTATTAAAAATAATCCCGGTTAAAACAAAGCTACTTATCCAAACATGGTCTCTTATCGAAAAACATCACATATATGAAGCAGATGCTTTACAAATAGTATCTGCGAAGTATGTAAAAGCAAGTAAACTATATACAGGGGATAAACAAGTACAGGAGGTAGCAGCAAAAGAGGGAATTAGTAGCGCATACGTAGGTTAAAAGAAAAAACAACTCAAATACATCGCTTACATGTCTAAATGTAGTTCATGTCCCAATTACAGTTGGATCATTCATTCTTTACTTCTGAGGAGAACCTGTTGGTTTTTGCTGTTGAGAACTGTGTTTACGGTTGTGGTGGTGGGGTTGGTGGTTTTTCGATTTTAAGCTTGAGGTTTGGTTTGTTGATGAGTATGTTCCAGAGTAGGGTTTGAAGGGTTGAAGCGTTTTGGGTAGGTTTGGGAAAGCTGTTGGAATGGCTTTAGCCCTAATAGTTCTCACCTTATCTTCATTGTATGTAAAAATTATTTAGTATAAAGCCTAATGGTTTTTGTTTACGATCTTTCTGTACATTAACGGGGTTAAAAACTTAAACTACAGTGTTTTTAGTGTTTTTAGGTGGTTTGAATGTCGTTGAGGATATCTTTTAAGGGCCTTGGGTTAGTTGAGAAGTCTAGGGAGAAAGAGTATGATGTTGTAATTGTAGGTGGAGGTCCGGCTGGAGTTACTGCTGCAATATATTCTGCTAGGTACATGTTGAAAACTCTGATTGTAACTAAGTAGAAGGGGGGTCAGCTGAATAAAATAGGTTATATTGAAAACTATCCTGGTGTACGTAGGATAATGGGCCCTGAATTCATTGATAAACTCTACGAACATTTAGAATATTATAAGGTCCCCGTAGTTATTGATGAAGTTGTTGATATTAAGAGGAAAGGCGATGGAATGTTTGACGTACTTACTTCTCTTGGGGAAAGGTTTACGTCGAAAACTGTTATTTTAGCTTTAGGTGTTGTGAAAAGAAAACTTGGTGTTCCTGGGGAAGAAGAGTTTCTAGGTAGAGGGGGTACGTATGGTGCTCCTTGCGATGCACCGCTATTTAGAGATAAAGTAGTAGCTGTTATTGGAGGTGGTGATAGCGCAGCTAGTGCAGCACTTCTCTTAAC
>QMRV01000309.1 GCA_003649445.1 Thermoprotei archaeon
CTAGACTTCATACCATTAAAAACAGAGGAATATGACTTCCTAATAAACAAAAAATCCCTAGGAAAGGAACCAGTAAAAGAACTCATAAACATCCTAAAATCACAGTGGCTTAGAAAAATCCTAAAAGAAACCACAGGGTATAAGGCATTAGAAAACATAGGGGAAATGAGATAAGCGAAAACAACTAAGCAGCCTATATTCGGCTAGAAGCACTAATGTACTATGATGGTTTGACTAATAGTTCTAGTTGAAGAAACTAACTAAAAATTTAATTATATTATATTATACTAATGTAAACTACTTAGCTAAGGGATACATATGAGAGATATGCTTAAAGCTGTTTCCCCCTGTTATTGCAACTTTACTCATAATTCTAATCGTAGTTGCATCATCAGTCATAGTTTACCTCTGGGTCAACGGATACACTGGGTCACTAACTTCAGCATCAACAGAGCAAACACTTAGAGAAGCAATAAAAATTGAAGCAATAAAAACCATTGAAACAGATGAAGGAACACTCATAATCCTATGGGTTAGAAACATAGGAGACACAACAGTAAAAGTAAATGCAGGATACTACGGAACAACCCAAGGTTACAAACAAGCAAACCTAGCATACGTATCATCCTCGCCACCAATATGGGGAGGAGACGTATGGACGTTCAATAGGGATACATAAACAATAGAAAAAACACATGACGGGCTAATATTTTACGAAGATTTCAGAGACGGATATAATGCAGACGAATGGGTGAAAATAAACACTTTAGAAGCATGGCAAGGAGAAACTGGAAGCATAAACATCGACCCGGTTTATGGCTTAGTTCTAACAATAAGCAGACCCGGAACTTCGGGAACAGAAAAAATACGGTATTCGGTTAGGAAACCCATTAAGTATAGGTGATGGTATATTTGTAGCAGAGTTTATTACAAGAAAACTAAGTGGTATTAACGACAATTACCTTGTTGAAACATACTTTTCCCAATTTAGTACAACAGGTAATCCTCATTTCTTAGATCAATTTGCGGCAATGTACATTAATGGATGGTATCCTCCGATAACATATTCTACAGCAACAATAGAAAAAAGAGATCGTTATTATAACGAATGGGATTATGAAATAGCACGTTACCAAGTATGCGGTGAATGGATTGTCGTATTTTATTTAATGAAACTATTGACAGAGTGTTTGTGTATTATAATGGTTCCTATGTTAATTACCTGCAATGGTTCTCTGAAGGCATGTATGAAAATCCCTACATATACCTAGATATTGGGATATGGAGTGGAGAATCAGGTACTTTTAGCGTTTGTTTTCCTTGGATAAAAATATACGATGACCCTGCCTTTACTGTTAACAATCTAAATGAGGGATGGAGAGTTTTACTTGTGAACAACAGCAACATCTTAGGTGATGAGACAGTTTCTGTAGGCGGTGATAGTGTTTCATTTGATAGATTCGACGACGATATTGTTTATCCTTTAGATGCCCATATTGTTGTTATTCCTACCGCTGATGATGCTTCTGAGATAGGCTACGTTATTAGACCCGGTGAAGTAAGATCTGTAGCATTGTTTATTACTGAGCCTCTTCCCGGAAGCTTTAGTGTTAAGGTTGTTACTGAGAATGGTGTAGAAGCAGTTTTTAACGTTAGAAGATGAATCGGAATTAAGTTATTTATCTCTCACTTAACCCTTTAATTACTCTTAGTATTTTCTTCAAGTACTTGCCTATTCCTACTGTTTTCCCCTACTATGGTTTCTCTTAGCTTCTTTAATTCAGTAACGATGGTATTTATGTCCTTTTTTGTTGCCCCATATATTTACATTTATTTTGTATAATTCACAATTTCAGTTTGGTGTTAGAGGGTGAAGGGTAAGTGTGTTTTTGTTGGTTTAGCTTCTCCTTTGCATAGGCCTGAGGTTGTTGATGCTGTTTTGAAGAAGTACTATGGTTTGGTTAGTGATGTTGTTGATGAGTTTTTGGGCAAAGTTACTTCTGTTGAGGATATTAGAAAAGTGGATGTCGGTGGTGTTGCTTGTTTTGTTTGTGTTGTTTTAACTGGTGGTACTGAGTATTTGGTTTTAGAGGTTGCTCGTAGGGGTGTTCCTTTAGCTCTTATTGCTCACGATACTCAGAATAGTTTAGCTGCCGTCCTAGAAGCTAAGGCTAGGCTTGACTATGAGGGATTGTATGCTGAGCTTTTCACTGAAAAGAATATGGAATATCTTAGGGATTTTGTTAAGGCTACTAAAGCTGTTTATAAGGTTAGGGGTTCTAGGCTTTTGCTTGTAGGTGAGCCTTCTCCGTGGCTTATT
The DNA here is from genome assembly GCA_003649445.1 of Thermoprotei archaeon. Next base: position 2,321 of record QMRV01000309.1, read on the forward strand.
TACAGTAGTTTAGGTATTGAGGAGCTTAAGAAACTGCTAGGTTTATCCATAGATGTTGTTTCCGTAGAAGAGCTTGTTAGGGAATATCATAAGGTAACCGATGGCGATGTTGAAAAGGAGCTTTTAAAACTGAAGGATGTTGAGATTCTTGAGCCTAGCAGGGAAGATGTTGTGAATTCTGTTAAGCTTTATGTTGCTCTTAGAAACCTTGTTAGAAAATATTCTGCTGATTTCGTCTCTATAAGGTGTTTTGACCTTTTGGAACACAATATTACAGCATGCTTACCCCTTAGTATTCTCAGCGATGAAGGAATTATTGCCGGGTGTGAAGGTGATGTTCCAGCCACTTTAACAATGGCTTTAATGTACCATATTTCAGGTAAACCTGTGTTTATGGGTAATGTTGTCTGGGTTGGAGAAGACAAGGTCTTCTTTGCTCACTGTACAACACCTACAAGGATCATGGCCAGGTTTAGGCTTAGATCACATTTCGAATCGGGATTAGGTGTTGCTGTTGAAGGATACCCTAGAGCTGGTGAAGAAGTTACTTTTGCTAGAATAGATCCTGTTAAGGGAGTTTTAAGAGTAGGTGTTGGTAGGATAGTTAATTCATCACCTATAAGCGGGAATGTTTGTAGAACCCAAATACAGGTAAGAGTTCAAGGTAGTCCGTTTAAGCTTATTGAGGAACCTATAGGAAATCACTACGTATTAGCGCTAGGTAACGTTGTTGGCTGCTTAAA
>QMRV01000310.1 GCA_003649445.1 Thermoprotei archaeon
GTATGTAATGTTATAGGTACTTTGTACTGATTAGCTAATTCCCTAGCCCATTTTAGGAGCCAATTTGTAACTGTGAATGATGCATGTATGCTTATCATTCCTGTAACTAGTGGGTCTTTTTCCCTCCTAACTTTCTCGATAAACCTAATGTTTTCCCTAATACCTCTCTCACCTTCCTCTCTACTGTGTCTTTCAGTTGCCTCAAACGCTATAATCCCCCTAATTCCCACTCTCTCAACAGCTTCCTTTATCCTATCTAAAACACCTTCAATAGCGTTAGGTCCGGAGAAAGTGTCTGCAAAGAGCGTTACACCGGACTTCATCATTTCAAAGGATGCTGCTAATGCGCTGGCATAGGCATCATCGTAGTTCATTATTTCGTCCATAGCCCACCATATACGATGCAGATTCTGGATAAAATCCGTTGGAGGTTCTATTTTGGTAAACCATGGAGAACCTTTAAGTAGAATACCATATAAGTGCGTGTGTCCACATATGATTCCTGGCATTACAATAGCACCTTTAGCGTCAATAACTTTTTCAGCAGACTTGTCTGAAGGATCTTTATCAACTTCGGCAATTTTATCGCCAACAATAGCGACATAGCCTTCCTCGATAACTCTTCTTCTAGAATCCATAGTAACAACTAAACCGTTCTTTATTAGAATATCAAACTCAGGCATAAAAATAGTTCACCCAAGGAAATAGTTTGCTTAGAAAGGTTTAAGCAATATCTAAAATACATGATTAAATTCTCAGCACCATAGGCGGATTGAAAGCTGTAATGCTTATTTAAAGTTTAGGCTTCAGTAGCTCCCCCAAACATTAATATGTGCTTAAACAATGTTATACTCTGAACAGGGGTTTATCATGCATCGTAGAGGTTGGCACTGGGGATGGTGTAGAAGAGGGCCGGGTAGACCACCAAAACCTAGGCTAATAGGGTTTCCTCCGTTTAGATTAACGTTTATACCTTTTGATGAATCAGGTAATCCCATAAATAAAGAACCTTTAAGACTTATGCCTGACGAAGTTGAAGCTATGAGGCTTGTTTATTTTGAAGGACTTACTCAAGAAGAGGCTGCTAAGAGAATGGGTGTTTCAAGGGGGACACTATGGAGGTCTTTAAGTAGTGGACGTAGGAAGCTAATACAGGCTATTATAGAGAAAAGACCAATAATGATTATAGGTTAATTACTATTAATTAAAATTCCTTTCCTTGATAATATAATTTATTCTTTGCTAAGTATCACTTACTCTTAATAGTTAAAAGCTTAATCGCGAATATTATTAATGGAATAGCAAATAGTAGAAATATGTAGGGTGCGTAATTTATTTTAAAACCTAAAAACGTAGTTTTAATATTCTCAAGATAATCATATGCTCTACTGAAAACTATTAGTCCTAAGGATATTCCCAAGTTCGTAGCCATGTTTACAGCTCCAATACCAGTGGCTGGCATCGGGCAGTGTAGAGCTATATATCTTCTTGAAAGAGGATGGAAAGCTTTGATAGATATTAGAGCTAAGGTCAAACCTAATGGAAGTATGTATATGTTTCCGATAGATATTAGCGGTATGGAAGCAAACACCAGAACGTATGTTAAGGCTAGTGTCTCTCTTTCATACCCCTTATCTGCAAACCAGCTTATAATGTAGCTAAAGCAAATGCTTAAACCGCTGCAAAAAGCTAGAAGTAAAGCAGTGTCGGATCTCGTTAGAGATAGCACTTCTGAAACATAAATATAAACTATGTCTCCAAATGCGAAAGCAACACATAAAGCTAGGAGGAAACCTGAAAAGACGACATAAAGTACTGGACGTTCAAAGCTAATTTTGACACCTGTTTTCCCTCGTTTATAATGGGTAATTTTCTGCTTAGCAAGATATATAGCTATAAGCATAAACAATGCTGCTGTTAGAAAGAAAGATGTTGAAATAGCTAGTTTATAGCCCAAAGAGTAATTCACGATCATGGCGTAAACTACGTTACTTAGAAGAATACCTACAGAACCTAAAGCAAAATAAACTGACAGTATTCTGCCTTTCAAGTTTTCAGGCGAAATTTGAGCTACTAGATACTGTACTAGAGGCCATATGCACCCGCCTAGGAATCCTTGAACCATACGGAGTAGCACTATAAATACCCAGTTATCTGCGTGAGTGTAACAGTATATTGTTAACGCAAAAACTGTAGCAAATAAGGGTACTAAGTATATTACTCTTGGAACCCTATCTACAATATATCCTAGAGTTATTGAAGATAATGCCCTCGAAACCATATATCCTGAATAAAAGAACGAAACTAGGAATGCTGATAATTGTAAAACGTCTCTACCTAAAAAAGCAATTACAGGTATGGATAATCTAAAACCTAAAGTTCCCGTAAAGCCAGCAGCAATTAGCAATAAAATACTAGCCCACGTTTCACCATACTGTTTCATAGATACTCCTCTACTATGCTAGAAAATTTACATTTCTCATAAATTATGTTTTTCAATATTACATAAATTTTGTGCAAATGCACAAAATTTATATTCTCCCAGAACCTTTACTTTAAATGGTGAGAATATGGCTTGGACACCATGGTTTGGTTGGAGAGGTGGATGGGGTAGAGGAGGTTGGAGATGGGGTTGGACAGGGCCATGGCCTGGTAGAGGACCATTCAGCTACCTTCCACCATGGCAGAGACCTGGATGGCTATTTGGTAGAGGAGCTTGCTGGTGGCTTTTCGGATGGCCTTGGGGTTTCAGATGGTACTATCCATGGTACTATCCACTGTATGGATATCCATACGGGCCAACACCATACTATTGGTTCCCAACATATTACCCGTTCTCCTACCCTAGAATCTATCCGTGGTGGTGATAGAGGGATGTATTGGTGGTACTGGTATCCACCATATACCCCAATATATCCCCTACCCTATGACCCAATGTATCTAATGGCTACAGCCTTTCAGTGGATGATATACCCCTATTACTGGATGTTTTATATTGAAGCATATAGAGTAGCTCTAGATGCTTGGAGGAAAGCTTTCGAAGCAATAACTAAGTCTTTAGA
>QMRV01000311.1 GCA_003649445.1 Thermoprotei archaeon
ATTTATAACGCATGATATAGGTACTTCGAGCGAGCTAGCTGATAAAGTTGCTGTTATGTACGCAGGTAAAATAGTTGAGTTTGGACCATCAGAGCAAGCATATGTGGACCCCTTACATCCATACTCTAAAGCTTTACTAAATAGCGTACCACGCTTACATGAAGAAAGAATACCAACATTTGTTCCCGGTACTCCTCCTAGCCTCATAAATCCACCGAAAGGCTGTAGATTTAGACCTAGATGCCCAAATGCGATGCCAATATGTGAGAAGGAACCACCACTAATTAAGATAGGTAAGGAAAGTTATGTTCAATGCTGGCTTTACGCTGAAAAATAGATGGCATGGTGATTAAAATAAGCAAGGCATCCATCAATACTAACAAGGAAAACCTCCTTGAAGTAAAAGATTTAAGAATATGGTATCCTATACGGAAGTTTCTAAGCATAGTGGGATACGTAAAAGCTGTCGATGGGGTTTCATTTGTTGTTAAGAGGGGAGAAATTTTCGGTGTAGTTGGTGAAAGCGGCTGCGGTAAAACAACTCTTGGCAAAGGAATATTAAGACTGCTTAAACCTACCGGTGGCTATATATATTTTGAAGGTAAAGATGTCGCACATATTAAAGGTAAAGCACTTAAATGGTATAGGAGAGTTACAGGAATCGTACAACAAGACCCTTATGGAGCTATGCCGCCATTTATGTCAATAAAAACCATATTGGAAGAACCTTTAAAAATACATGGTGTTCCCAAAGAGGAGAGATCCGAGAGAGTAGTAAAAGCACTAGAGGAAGTTAAGTTAACACCTCCTGAAGATTTCCTTAACAAATATCCACACATGCTCAGTGGTGGTCAATTGCAACGAGTAGCTATAGCTAGGGCGTTTATACTGAGGCCCAAGTTAGTTGTAGCTGACGAACCCGTGTCTATGCTTGATGCGTCGGTTAGAGTTGAAACTTTAATGCTATTTAAAGAACTCCAGAAAAAGCATAAAGTATCAGTAATTTACATCACACATGACTTCTCAACTGCAAAATACTTTTCAGATAGAATAAGTGTAATGTATGCAGGTCATATAGTCGAAATAGGACCAGCTAGAGAAGTAATCAATAATCCCAAACATCCTTATACCGCTCATCTAATAAAAGTAATACCGGATCCTAATCCAGAAAATAGGTTCACATTTAAAGAGACGTTGCCCGGCGAGCCTCCTAGCCTAGCTAATCCTCCCCCTGGATGTAGGCTTTCACCTAGATGCCCTTACGTAATGGACATTTGTACAAAGAAAGAACCTCCTATGATAAAAACCTCTCGAAACCATTATGTGAAGTGTTGGCTATATGCTCATCGGTAATCCTAAAACGCTAATAATTATAGGGGCATTAATGTTACTAGGAGGGTGGCTGATTACATTTTTAATGGTCATCGGGCTTATCGAAGAAAACTTTTATCTAGTAATGATAGCATACGCCATTAACCTTATAGGTCTATTTATCGGACTTTATGGAGTAACTTCTTATGTATTTACTAAAAGGTATAGAGAAGAAACTTAACCTGCGTGAAGCCTAATCCTTCTACTACAATCCTTGCGACTATCCCGAAGTAATTTAAAGAAGCTACAAAACGAATCATCAACTATTCCTTACTATGTTTAGGAAACTATACGGTGATAATGTAGATTCATATAGACATAAAGTATTTAAATTCGTCATTGACTAAATTAAATATGCTAAATAATCACTAGCTTGAGGACATTTGCATGGTTGCTGGAAAAAAGATATCAGTAAAGACCTTAGCAATAGTATTGGCGGTATCTTTAATAATAATTGCAGTAATAGCATTATACTACGCACTGATTACCACGTAAGCGCTACCTAACAATTACCTATCATGCTTATCGAAAACTCTCTAACACATCCTGTTTCTCCGCAAAGTTGCGGCTAAGCTTATAGGGTCTTAGCTTAACTAGTCATAGTTAAACTTTACTCACCTAATAACCCCAATGCTGGAAAGGCTTTTAAACATTAATGTCGAAAAAGGATTAGTATATTTTATATGCGGTGGAGAGTATGAGGCCTACAAGGGACGTAGGTATTGTTGGTTGGGGCACATATATTCCTAAGTTCAGAATAAAGTGTTCTGAAATAGGTAAAACCTGGGGTTTCCCTCCAGAATACCATAGTGGTCTTATTGTTTTAGAAAAAACTGTAGCAAATATGGATGAAGACACTATAACTATGGGTTGGGAGGCTGCAAAAAGCGCATTGGTTCGCGCTAAAATTAACCCCGAAGAAGTTGAAGCAATATACGTTGGTACAGAGTCTAAACCTTATGCTGTTAAACCTTCAATAACGGTTATAGCTGAGGCTTTAGGTATAACGCCGAAAATTTTGGGAGCTGATCTAGAGTTTGCTTGTAGAGCCGCTAGTGAAGCATTAGAAGCTTCTATAGGATTAATATCTTCAGGGATGATTAAATATTCTCTAGTTATAGGGTCTGATACTGCTCAAGCTTCGCCAGGCGATGTACTCGAATTTACTGCATCAAGTGGTGCAGCAGCTTTCGTCTTAGGTCCAAGAGGAGAAAACACAGTGGCATATTTTGAAGGTTCATACAGTTACATAACAGATACTCCCGATTTCTGGAGAAGACAACTAGCCTCCTATCCAATGCATGGCGAACAGTTTACAGGTGACCCAGCATACTTTGCACATATAGTTGCTGCAGCCAAAGGGTTAATGGAAGAACTGGGACTTAAGCCCTCAGACTTTGACTATGCCGTGTTCCACCAACCTAATGGTAGATTTCCTTTGAAGGTAGGCGCTAAATTAGGTTTTCCTAAGGAGAAAATACTGCCGGGACTAATAACCCCAATGATAGGTAACACATACAATGGCTCAGCATTGATAGGATTATGTGCGATTTTGGAAACAGCGAAACCCGGTCAAAGAATACTATTGGTGCCTTTTGGAAGCGGTGCTGGAGCAGACGCATATAGCATCATTGTTGAAGACGGTATAGAAGAAAAAGTACACTTAGCACCTACAGTTAAAG
>QMRV01000312.1 GCA_003649445.1 Thermoprotei archaeon
AAAATATACTGGAATACCAGAACATTATTGAGGAACATCTAATATATTTGATTTGATCATCTTATAATTAGGAACAACCGTATCCCATGTAGGTGTCAATTGCTACATTGCTTAGGGGAAATAAGGAAGCTAAACGTTATGAAGACCATCCAAGCTACTGGGACTTAAGAGCACTAAAATCTGATGCGCAAGTAAAGCGCATAGACGATGTATATAAAGTTTACAAGAGAATAATGTTCGTAAGCTTATGTTTGACCGCATTATTAAATATAGAATATCATGAAGGAAAAACCATTAAAGTCCTTAAAACTGATTTATGGAACGAAGGAATAGAATGTGCAACAGATGTAATATCCATGATTAACAATATTTCTAACAGGAAAATATTATTCTATGGGATGGACATCTCTCATTATGTTGCAGCGAAGGCTGTAAATAGGTTAAGGTACATTAGCGCCGTACAGTCATCGATTACACATATTCCCTTCAGAAGTAGTTTTTTCGATGCAATATTTGATTTATCCACAATAGATCATGTACCTCACAAATATAGGAAAAATATTATTAAAGAATACTTTAGATGTCTTAAGCCGAAAGGTATCCTACTGCTCATTGCCGACACTTCAAACATATACTCTAGGCTTGCTAAAACTCTTCCCTCAAAGAGGATAAGTAAGCTACTCGCACATAGTGAAGATTCTTTACCGGAATATCCTAGCATCATGAGAGCTAGAGTTAAAGAATATTTCAGTATTGTTCAGAAAGGGTGCGTAGGCCTAGCATATCCTGTACTTAAATTTTTATTCTCAGGTAGAAAGTCTAGAGTTTTCAAGACTTTGCTAAACAGGATATATGTGTACAAAGTACTGTATAGTGTGGGAAGTTCTGGTATTCTACGAAAAATGTCCTTCCTTTGTAGGCAGTATTTCCTCATATGTAGGAGGAAGTGATGAATTGAAAGTTTCCGTAAAGATGAACGTTAAAGAAGATTTCCATAGCATATTTCAATCGCTAAATTCTCTCATATCCGATGTAGGGGGATTACGCTTAAGACCAAACATTAAGGTTATAATTAAGCCTAATCTATGTGCTCTTAAGCCTCCGGAAACTGGTGCTACAACCGATGTTAAAGTAGTTGAAGCTCTAATTAAAATAATTAAGAGAGAAGAACCTACAGCCAAAATATACATTGTAGAATCGGATACGCATATAAGGGATACGTGGAAAGCATTTGAGCTTTTAGGGTTTCTTAGGCTTAGAGAAAAGTATGGTGTAGAGCTTATCAATTTAACTGAGGAGGAATTAGTTGAAGCAAATATTGATAATGGGCATTTTTTCCAGAAAATACATGTACCTAAAATATTGACAGGTGAAATGCTACTTATTTCGGCGGCAAAATTAAAAACGCATAGCTTTGAAAAAATGTCATGTGCTCTTAAGAACCTTTTCGGACTTTTACCTGAGAAAAATAAGCACGTCTATCACCCATATTTGAATAAGGTTCTCTTCGACGTTATGAGATTATTCAACCCAACATTAAATGTTATAGACGGGATATATGTTATGGAAAGCGGTGGCCCGATAAAGGGAGAAGCGAGAAAAGCAGGGGTATTAGTTGTAGGGGATAATGTTATAGCGACGGACATTATAGCTGCTAAGCTAATGGGTTTTAATCCTTTAGACGTACCCTATTTGGAGTATGCTATAAAGCATTCAGGAGTGAATATGGAAGAAATAGAAGTTTATGGTGATGGTGTTCGAAGTTTAAACTTTAAGTTTATACCTAAGACAAGTTTTCTAGTAAAAAGGTTTATTGAGAAGCATCCTGAATTTAGACCCCTATATAAATGGTTTAGAAGGAATATAAGGAGGTTGAGGAGGGTTTTAGGTGTTTAATTTAAGAAAAACACGTAGAACGTTAAGAAAACTCTTCAGAAAGGCACGTGAGCTTGTAGAACAACCGATCGTAGATCTTGCCTCAGGTATACCAAACTATAAACCCCCACGAGAAGTTCTAGACGCAGTATCTAAAGCATTCAATATGGATTTATGTTATACGAGTCCTAGAGGGCTTTTAGATCTTAGAGAAAAACTTTCTGAGAAAATAGAAGATGAGCATGGTATATATTACGATCCCGATAATGAAGTATTGATAACTCATGGAGCTTCTGAAGCATTATACTCAGCATTAGTGGTGATGCTGAAGGACTCAAGAAAAATACTTGTACCTACACCTCACTATCCGTTTTACAAGCACCAGATACTTTCACTAAGAGGCAAATTATTAACATATCCCTTTGGCACAAATATTCCATTTAGTAAGTCTTTAGCATATATTGAAAAACATATGTCTTCAGGTAGGGATAAATACGCTATTCTCATAAACTCTCCTCACAACCCTACAGGTAAGGTATTGTCTAGGAAGGAAGTAGAAGAACTAAGCGAGTTTATCGAAGAGAGAGACGTTATTGTAATATGGGATGAAGTTTATGAAAAAATAATTTTCGAAGGAGAGCACTACACACTAGCCAATATTCAAGAATCTAAGTCCAAAGTTGTCTTCATAAATTCCTTTTCAAAAACCTACGCTATGCATGGTTGGCGAATAGGATTCATATACGGTCCTTCCCGCATAATAGACGAAGTATTTAAAATACATAAGGCAATAACCTTAGGCCTTAATCCTATTCCACAGCTGGCTGCATTAGCTGCCTTAAATACAAATAAGAAGTACATTGAAAATATTTTAAACATACTGCGTAAGCGAAGAAACACCATACTTAGTAGACTAAAAAGAATGGAAGCTTTCGACCTTGCGAAGGGACAAGGAACATTTTTCCTATTTCCCAAATTAAAACTTCCCGGAATGTCATGTGAGGAATTCGTTAAAGTTCTTCAAAATAATGGGGTTAAAGTCCTTCCGGGTAAAGCATTTAATGAAGAAGGTTATGTAAGAATATCGTTTGCTCATGCGGGTTTAGATGAAATAGAGCAAGCCCTAGGAAGAATAGAAAACGTTGTAACGAAGATAATTAAGTCACGTCAATAGT
>QMRV01000313.1 GCA_003649445.1 Thermoprotei archaeon
TCTGAATCATAATCACCTGTCGTTAATGCTATCCTTACACCGTACTCTTTAAGCTCCTTAAATTCCTCATATTTCTCAGAGGCTATAGCTTTTAAAGGAACCATGTACACTGCCTTGCCCATACTCCCTTCTAAAAATTTTTTGAGGAACAAAAGTTCAGCTATTAAGGTTTTACCTGAAGCAGTATGCGAAGCTAAAACAATGTTTTTGCCCTCTAAAACTCCTTTACTTAAAGCCTCAACTTGCGGTGGATAAAGATACCTTATACCCTTTTTTAGTAGAAAATCCTTTAACTTTGGGTCTATGTTTAACTCCTCAACTGCTAGTCCACTATGAGGCAAGGCGATGCTCCTACAGTATTTTGCTATTTTACTGTTTCTTTATACAGAAACATTTAAACATAAGGGTAAAAACAATAATAACACGAAACATCTTTAGCTTAAATGGGGGTTTATACAGTTGAGTAGGGATCAAGCAATAGGGGTTCTCATATTAATAGGTTCAGTAATAGGGATACTTGTCTACACATGGATACTGTTCTTCACCACCGAAGTATGGGCGCTACTCTTAATGAAGATAACAGCGTTAGTTGCTGTAGTAGGTGTTTTAGGTATTTTAGCATGGATAGGGTATACATTAGCTACTACGCCTCCACCTAAGCCAATAGAGGAAATAGAGAAGGAACTTGAGAAGGAACTAAAAGCTTTAGAAAGTGAAATGAAAGAGGAAAAAGCCAGAGAGGAAAAGGCTGAAGAAAAGAAGTAAGTTAGAAGCTACATCTCATACCATGGCGTCCCTAGGCCGACATACATAACTCCATGTGTAAGTGTCTCTTTCTTTAAAGCATTTGCTCCATCTATTATAGTTATTTTTCTTTTACCCGACAAGGCTTTAATAGCGCTTATAGAAACATCCTTATACACACTATGACCTATCATTACAATAACTATATCAGCGTTTTTAAGAGCCATAGCTAAATTCATAGTTAACTCGACTTTTAATTCAGGATCTTCAGCAACATGAGGATCATGAACTATAATATTTCCCTTCTTAACATGTTCTCGAAGTAGCAATTCTACAAGCCTATGGGTTGGTGAGTCCTCCGGACTTGCGATATCCTCCCTATATGCGTCGCCAAGTATCGTTATTCTAGCTTCCCTTAGACTTATTCCCAGTTTTTCCGCTGCTTCCTTTACTAGAAATACCAGGTAGTTGAGTGTAGTATCGTTAATTACACGCGAGGTTAAAGCTAAATCTAAAGCTAACCCCCTCTTCTCGGCCTCACCTATTAGAATGCTTGTACTTTTAGGTATCTTAGGGCCTCCAAAACCAGCTCTAGGCACTGGTATGTCCAGTTTAATAATGTTTCTCAGCACATACACGAGGTCTCTTACATTTATATTGAACTCAGGAAGCAGCTGAGCTATTTCATTAGCCATAGCCATATTAACATCATAGTATAGAGACTCAACAAGATACACGAACTCTGCAAGTGTAGGTGAGGGTAAAGTAATCACTTTAGACTTAAAAACCTCCTCATATATCGTCTTAATTAAGCGTGAACTATTTGGCCCATAGCCTCCAACAATTTGTACATGCCCCTTACCTGAGGTAACTGGTTGGTCGAGTCTTTCAACAGCGTAAGCTAAGCCGAATTCGTACTCTACTCTAAGTCCACTTAAATGCTCAAGTATAGGTTTCACTACTTCTACTGTTGTTCTAGGCGGGACAAGTGTTTTAACAATGACAAGATTACCTATACCAAGACCTTTACCAACATCTTTTACAGTGTTTATGAAGTCCTTAGTTACTACTTCAATTTTCTTTTTAGAAATCTTAACATCTACAGGAACAGTAATAACCATAACGTCGCTATTTTCAGCAGCAAAAACGCCGTTGGCCGTGGCTCTTAATTTACCCTCAGCAACATACTTCTTTATTAAGGGTCCAAGTCTAGAAAAGTAGCTTACCGGGAGAAGTCCTTGGTTTATTCTCAACACTTTATTGTAATCCTTATCTACACATATCACGTTAAACCCTGCTTCTAAAAACGTGCGGGCTAGTGGTAAACCTACTCTACCTATTCCATAGATTGCAGCGGTTAACTCACCTTTCTTCAGAACTTCTCTAATAGTTGTTTCAGACATATTTAGTAGGTTCAAACCGAACCCTCTCTTATGTTAGCTAACATTTTATCTAAACTAATATAAAACAGTTATCGGCAATATAGAAGTTGCTGGAGTAAAAAATGTTTAAGGTTCTAAAGGAGAAAGGTACATACCTTCTTCTAATAAGATGTCTCAACGATATAAAGAAGAAAGTTGGTTCCTTAGGGATGCTAGCATTACATAGCAATAAAACATACATTTATGTAGGCTCAGCATTCGGCCCTGGAGGCTTACTGAGCAGAATAAGAAGACATTTAAGTAGGAAGAAGAGAAAGTTCTGGCATATAGACTACATACTAGACTATGAAAATAAGTGCTATGTGGTGTATGTAGTAATTATTCCAAAGGTAAAAGCCGAACATGAAATAGCAAGAGACTTATTGAAAATAGCTGATGGAGCACTTAGGAATTTCGGGTCATCAGACTGTAGATGTTATGCCCACATGTTCTTCTTTAGTAAAAAGTCTGAGGAAACACTATTTCTCGTGGAAGAATATTTAGAAAAGAGAAATTACGAATATACTATCTTAAGACCATACCATAATATTTCAAAGTGATGTGCTTTGGAAAACTTAGTAACGATAATCCCATTAGCATCCAAAGTACATCCTCAAAGAACATACCGTGAAACATTGAAGAGCTATACGGAAATTTTCATCAGATACCCGGATGTTAAACTATTAGATGTAGTAACAGATGTAGGAGAAGTAGAGGAATTATTAAAGAAAGAGAACATTAAGCACCTAGCGCTAATTTTCCTAACAGGAGGTACTTCAAGCCTAGCTAGACATATCGTAAAAGTACTAAAGAAAAAGTTCGTGACATTAATAGCGCACGGGTCTGACAATAGTTTACCATCTGCTCTTTCATGTAAA
>QMRV01000314.1 GCA_003649445.1 Thermoprotei archaeon
CGGTATTAAAGGGGCAAGTATTGCAGTTAATTTTCTTTCATTTTCATTTTCAAGAATTCTTGTCGCTAGAACAGCGGGTACATTACATCCAAGCCCAAAAATTAATGGAACGAACGCTTTACCGCTTAAACTAATCCTTCTGAGAATTCTATCCGAAATATAGGCTGCTCTAGCAAGATAACCGCTGTCTTCTAAAGCACCCAGAAATAAAAACGCTAGAAATATTAGGGGAAAGAAAGACAAAACTGTACCTATTCCTGCGATAACACCATCAACTATTAAGCTTATAAGCCAACTTGGCGTATTTAGAAAAGTTAAAGCGTTTGCTATTTGAACTCCTAGATATCCGAAGAATCCTTCGAGAAGCGAGCTTAAACTATATTCTTCTATTATTAAAGCCCATTCGGTTAAACCAAGAGAACTAAATATTAGGTTTAATGGGAACCCTATGTTTATACTGAAAACTATTAGAAACATTATGCCGAATATGAGAAACATCATAGGTATTCCAAATATGGAATGCATGATTAAGGAGTCTATTTTTGAAGTAAATATTTCGGAAGAAACTTTTTCATAACTAACAACTCCATCTAAAATATGTGTTATCTCGTCATATCTCTTACTAACAATTAATACCTCTGCTTCCAAACCTGTTTTTTCCTTAATTCTATCTTTAACTTTAACAGCTATGCTTAGTATCTCAGAGTTCCCGGACTTACTTATTGTATTTGCTATGTCCCTATCTCCTTCTAAAATCTTAATAGCAACCCATTTTCTGCTAAACTGCTTTAGAATCTCTGTTCTTTTTAAGCTAGTTATTAGAGGAGCTAAGTACTCATCTAAGCCTTCATATTTAAGCTTATAAGGTTTAGATGGAGCTTCTCCTATGCTAAGTTCAAGTATCTTCTTGACAAGGTCTTTAACTCCTACTCCTTTAACAGCAATAGTTTGAACTATTGGTACGCCAAGTCTCTTTTCTAAAGCTTTTACATGGATATGTATCCCTCTTCTATCAGCTAGATCCATTTTGTTTAGAACTAAAATGACTTTATCGGTGAGCTCCATTACTTGTAAAGCTAAGTAAAGAGATTTCTCTAGTGCTAAAGCATCAACTATTACAATTGTTACATCAGGTTTCTCATATACTATAAAGTTTCTTGCAATAGCTTCTTCAATAGACTTCGCTGTTAAACTATACGTTCCAGGTAAGTCTATGATTCTTATCCTATATTCTCCATGTTCAACTATTCCTTCCTTTCTTTCCACAGTTGTTCCAGGCCAGTTAGCTACTTTCTGCCTGGCTCCCGTGAGAACATTGAATAACGTACTTTTACCGACATTAGGACTACCTGCTAATGCTACTATAATTTCCTTCCTCATAGAAGCACCGTTTGGCTAGTCTAATTATTTTAAACTAGTCTAACTTTTAAATTTTTTACCTATAAATAGTCTATATGCAGGATTAATTCCATGTCTGTAGAATAGAAAATTTTAAACCCAAATTATGGCTTAACATTCAATATCAAGAAATTAAATCAATTTGCTGATGATGGCGAAACTATGAAGCGTACTTTAGCAATGTATTATACAATAGCTAAGAATTTTATACGGGGACTATGGGAAGAGCTCTTAGCCTTAACAATAACAACTATAGGTAGTTTTGTCGCAGGAGCAATATTTGGATTAGGTGCTGATATAATAGCAATAAAACCATCAATGCTGGTTATAGCTCCAGCAACTATGGATATGCGAGGAAACATATATTCCTCCTTAGCCTCTAGACTAGGGTCAGTGCTTCATTTAGGACACGTGGAGCCTAAGATCTCTAAGAACCCTATATTATTGGACAATGTTAAAAGTGTTTTAACACAGACTATGATTATGGGAATATATCTGGGTTCGATAGGTTCAGTATTATGTATGTTTACAGGCATAGTTGAAGTAATAGATCTAGTCTTTATGTCTTCACTTACAGGTTTTCTTGCTTTACCCCTTATGCTATTAGTTACCTTTAGTATAGCCTTCTTAACTTATCGTAAAGGGCTAGACCCTGATAACTTCTCGGTACCTATAATAACCTTTACAGGCGATGCTATTTCATTGCCATTATTGCTAGCTTCAGCATTAATTGCTATAAAGATGATTTATGAACTTAAATTGCTATTTCTTATTCTTTTTATACTATTCCTAACGTTTCTCATGTACATAGTCTCTCAAGGCAGAAAATATTTAAAGAAAATAATCTATGAAACTGTTCCAATATTTGCGTTATGTGGTCTTTTAGATATTATTGCTGGTCTTACGCTAGTAGTTAATATTGAGAGTATGATAAAAACGGCGGGTATATTAACCATAATCCCTTGTTTCTTAGAAGACGGCGGGGCTATTGGAGGTATTTTAGCAGCTAAAATTTCTACAAAACTGCACTTAGGTGATATAGAACCCCACATTGTCCCCTCTAAGAAGGTCTTTAAAGAATTCTACAAAGTATATTTCGTTTCAGTAATAGTATTTCCAGTAATAGCTGTCTATGGTTATATAGTGTCTTCACTGCTTAACCTTAGCATACCACCGCTTATATTACTTGTCCCTGCAGTTCTTATTTCAGGATTCGTATTAGTTTTAATTATAAGTCTACTTGCCTACTTTATTTCAATTACTAGTTTTAAAAAGGGAGTTGATCCCGACAACGTTACAATACCTATATTAACAAGTACTATTGATGTTGCTGGAATGTTCATACTTGTTTACGTGCTACTTTTCTTCTACAGAGTTTAGAGAAAACAGTTAAGACCGCCACAATCCTATGATAAATATGAGGTCAACTAGGCTATGAGTAAAATAGTTAAAACAGGAGTATCTTTGCCTGCAAGTTTACTTTCAGAACTTGACAGTATTGTTAACGAACTTAACCTACCAAGCAGATCATATGCTTTGAGAAGAGCCGTTATGGACTATATATCTGAAAGAGAATGGATAAAAGGTGAGAAGGGAGTTTTAGCGGGCGCTATAAGCGTATTGTATGATCA
>QMRV01000315.1 GCA_003649445.1 Thermoprotei archaeon
CCTCTTCGACAGAGTAGTCGCAGACCTCCTCTGGAAAGCACTAATAAACTACACTAAAATCAAGTAAACTGAAGAAAAGTTTATAGCGATTTGGCCTCACCATCACGCTCATAGTGTTTTTCCTGTATCACTCAAGGAGAATTACTGGTAAAAAGTTAATGGTGGCGCCGGGTGATGAGGGTTTATGGTTCATTATTTGCCGTGAAACGCTCTACATTTTTCGATTCTTAGGGGTCTGCTATGGTTGAGTGCTAACCAACTCACCCAAGTAGTATGCCGAGCATATTTATACTGTATTGACCCGTAATTTTCCCAAAGATAATTATTTTTACCCTTAATCCAATTAATCAAATTAGTGAGGAAAACTCTCCGCAGATTACTTCAGAAAGGAAAGGAGTATAAAAAATACCTTATTCAAGGAGAGAAGAGAAAAAGGCATATACTATTTACTCCGCAGAAGCATAGTTTAGGTTTTCTTCTAGCCCACACAGGATTATACAGTAACTGCTTTAGGAAAAATTTCGCAGAAATAGACTTTCTACTGCTACTTGCCCAGCTCTCAACTCTACTACTATGTGCAGTAATTGGAGTCTTAATGAATCATTTTAGCCTTTTCTTCTTTGCTCTTCTTTCAATAATTACTGTTGTTCGTTATTCTAGGTCTATGATTTTTTCTCAAAGTAGGGTTTTACGATTTCTGCTAGTACCTCTGGCTAACTTAATAGCATTCGAGTTAATTACAGTTGTATGTTGTATAGCAGTAGACCTTAGTAATGACCCCCGTATCAATGTCATTAAACATATTTCACATAGCTCGTTAATCATAGGATTTTTACTAGTTCTTTTTCTTCCCCTCCTTCTCTCATTGATGGAAAGAATACTGCCCAAGGAGTACGCATCCCCACTAGTAAAGAACGCAGTTGCACTTATAGTAACGCTCATATCTATCTTGAATAACACAAATATTGTCGCTTTACAAGAATGCCTCGATCAAGTAGTGAACGCGACTATATCAGTTGTAGACAATTATGGCGTATATACTGCTACAGGACTCATTCTAGTTTTTCCATTATCATTTCTCTTCATATTAACACTTACATATCCCATATTTTATGACGAAGTTCAGCTTTCAGGCGACTACATAGTCTTGTGCAATACTAATGAGTATATTAGTGACTATAGCTGGGTAAAAAATATTCTCTATAGAAAATATAGAGAAAAAATAAATATAAATAGGAAAACAATAATATCTTTAGTTAGAATAAAAAAATATATTGAAGAGTATTTTAAAGAATATGAAATACGCTTCCATATCTCGCCTAGAATAGAACTTTATGGCAATAAATCTTCTATAGTTTTAAAATTTGAAGTCAATAGAAAATCTAAGATAGTTGATGTTACTCTATCTAGCAGAGCCATTTTGGCACTAGCCGAAAAGGGTGCGGATAAACGTAGAATCTTAAAGAGAATTAAAGAAGAGATTGAAGTACATATTCATAAAGAAACTGGAGAAAGAGTCTTTGGATATCTTCCTTTGATAGTTTTAATATTGTTTATGTTTTCAGCTTTTCTGGTATCGGATATAAATCAAACGGCAGCATGGATACTAATAGCCATAGGAGTAATCTATTATTTAGTAACAATATTCTCGTCTTTTGTGTCATTAAAGAAAAGATCTCCGCCTAGTGAAAGAATCTCTCTGAAGGGTATGTTTCGCGTTTTCTTAGATATTCTTTTAAAGAATGCAATTATCGCAGCGTTAGTTGGAATCATGTTGTTATGTAGAGGTCTGTCTGTTAAGCCTCCAATAACTATGAATAGGTTCTTAGAAACTTTTGTTGTAAATCAAATAGTAATACTGGCTATTTTTATGGCTATTGGCACGCTTCCCTACTTGAAAGAAGAATAGCTACTTTGAAGACTTTTAAAGAGAGGATAATTATCTCATGAGCGGGGTATATACTTTAGACTCTGTTTTCGCGGCAATGCTGTTGTTGTCGGCGGCGCTCTTGGCGGTTACAGTGCGCTATCTTGCTACGCCCCACTACACTATTCCAGCGGACTACCTAGCCGACTTAATTAATGAGCCGGAGTTTCTCACGGCAGTGTACTCCAGGGACGTTGTTACTGTGGAGGCTTACTTGAACTCTCTTATCCCCTACCCCTACAACTTCACTGTCTATGATTCTCAGGGACATAAAATGTTTTCAGTAGGTGTGCCCCTAGAGGGCGCCGCCGCCAGCGTTACTCTCGGGGGCTGGAGAGGAGAATCTAGGACTCTAACACTTTCGCTTAAGGTGGCTGCGCCGGTGAGACCATGAATTTTACCACAGTGGCTTATGTTCTTTCAATACTGATTGTAGTGGCTGCCGTGGCTACGGCGCCTATATCAGTTACTGTCGTAGAGTACCAGCCGATTAAATTGATTAGAGCGGTGGACTACGCGGCGGTCTGCTACGCGCTTACTGTGGCTCAAGAGGGTGGGAGCTTTACTGGTGCTTTAAGCGACTTTTTGTCTAAGGCTTACAGGGAGCCTCCGAGCTACACTGTAGTCGAGTACGAGCTCAAGCCAGATCTAAAGAAGGCGGTGGTGGACTTCGACCACGGCTGGGTCAAGATAAGAGTAGAGGTCTACTTGAGGCTCAGAGTCAAGAGCACTCTAGTAGACTATTCTTCAGGTAAGCCGGAAGAATACTATATTGTGGAGGTCACTTCAGATAGACCCGTGTCACTGTCGTTCGAGAGCCCAGCCGAGAGAATCAACGCTACGTGCTGGAAAGCAAAGCCCCCCGTAGTCGTAGCTGATTCTAGGGGACTCGAGGTGAGAGGCTAATGGACTTAGACTACGTCGTAGTCTTCGTTGTCCTCGCGTCGCTCCTCGCCTTCACTTTGACGCAGGCGAGACTCCCGGAGCCTCCAGCGAACCTAAACGACTTCTTCACCGCGATAGCCGTGGCTGCAGCTAACCCAGGCTCCGAGATAAGAGCTAGGCTCCTCTTGCCCCCGAGAGTA
>QMRV01000316.1 GCA_003649445.1 Thermoprotei archaeon
GCTGAGGCTCGGGCTGAGTCCCGGAGTAAACACAAGCCTCCTCTACGAAAAACTGAAAACCGTCGAAGAGTTCCGGGAAGCCTACTACTTAGCCAGAACACTCGAGGTGCTAGGCTACCACACGCCTCCCCTCAAAGACTTTGATTTAGGGTACGGCACAGCCCCTCTGAGAGGCTCAAAGGTTTCTTCACTCGAAGCGACGGCATTATGGTTGTTGCTGTTCCCAGAAGACAAGGCGAAGGAGAAGTTCTTAGAAGAAAGGGGCTTTGAATATAGCGGCTGGCTCTACGTAGAGAAACTGATGGTTCTCCGCCCAATCTACATAAACTGCAGTATTTACCCCAGAATAGTCGTCGACAGCGAACCCAGACTTATTTCAGTTAGCGCAGTCAAGTGGTACTGTGAGCCCCTAGAGGCCTCGCTACAGACTATTGTCGTCAATGGCTCCCTCTACTCGATTATTAGAGCCGGGGACAGAGTACTGGTTTTCAGGCATACGCTGGCTAGGCAGGCTACAGCTGTCGTCGAAGTAGAGGAGAGGCCCGGGAGGCTTGTCTTGAGGACAGTGTTTAAGCCGCCCTACATCCTCAGAGTGCGCTTAGCCGGCTCGACGTACGAGTGGAACGTGACCACATACGAGTTCGAGGCAGAAGTAGACAGCGTTCCCGGCTCCCTGATCCTAGAAGCCGAGATTGTTTCCGGGGACGTGTACCTGCGGGGGCAGGGAGAAGTGGCGGTCGAGGCTTCAGTGGAGACCCTTCTCTTGGACTACGCTTGGCTAGGGCTCCCCACTCTCACCTTGCTCACCGTCCTAGCTGGTTCCCGGAGGAAGAGGAGGACTGCGGTCAGCTGCCTAGGTCTCTCCGCCCCGCTGGTAGGGTGCCAGAGGCTCCTAGAGCTCCACCCCCTAGTCTTCGCGCTGGCCTACGGCGGAGCAGTATTAGCTGCAGCCTACCTCGCGGACAGAGAGGCTTCCCGGAGAGCCCTCAGCCACATCTTCGTGGTCTCCGCCCTAGTAGCCACATCAATGATACTCTCAAACCCCGTAGTCCTCCTCCTAGGGGGCTTCGGCGCAGCCCTCTTCCTGGCGGCAGCCGTCCTGTACCCGAGCGAGCTCTCGAAGACAGAGAAGCTCTACAAGTCCACTATGATAATATACAGTTTAGGAATACTGGCGATGGCTCTCTTGAACGAGACAGCAGTCTCTCTAGCCAACTTCCTCTGGGTGCCGGACGAAGGCTTCATCGACTCTATTAGAGTGCAGTCGATGTTCGTAGCAAACCTGTTCGCACTGACACCAGTCGTAGCCCCCATATACCACTTAGCCCGCCTAGTACACTCATATGAGAGAGCCAGGGAGGCTGAAGAGGTCTTGAGGTCTCTCGCCCGCTTTTAAGCACCGGCTCAAAGCAGTGCGCCCTTGAGGCGCGGGCTCGGGAAATGAGCAGCAAATGGAGGAGGATAGCCGAAAAGTGCGCTGTAGAGAAAGAGGAAGAGCTGAGGCTGGTGGCGCTACAGGAGCTCAGCGAGAAGGCTAGGCACTGCGCAAACATTGTTCTAGGGCTCCTGGGCCTCTACTTAGCTGTAGTGTCTCTGGGGCTCAACAACACGTGGACTCACGTGAGCTTCGCGGCGACCATACTGGTGGCTTTCTACAAGTACTTCAAGTGGAGAAAGCTTTTAGAGTTCGTGGAAGACATAGTAGCAGGGGATCCTCCCGTGAAGCTTATTGAGAAGCTGAAGGAGCACGAAGACATGGTAACAGATATAGCGATAATGGTTCTGCTCTACATCACAGCCCTCTTAATAGTGTTCTTCCGCTGATTTCTTCAGACTTTTAAGCAGATGCTCCGGTACAGCGGTATGAAGTTGAAGGAGAAAGCCGAGAGAGCCGCCGTTGTCTACTTAATGTTACTGCTGGCGTGCGCAGCAGGGCTCCTGTACTTCTGGCTGATGCGCCCCTTCGAAGTAGACTTCTTTTTCATCGCGGCAGTTCTCCTAGCCCCGCTGGCGCCGACGACAATGGTTTTCTTCCTCGACCGCTCCGAGTGAGCTTTTATTTACCTGTTTTTTACCCTGTGAGGCTTCTGGAGTACCGGGTAGTAGAGGAAGAGGGGAGGCTTCGGGAGATAATCTACAGGCTCCACGACGAAAACTGGGGCGAGTACTGGAGAGTAGTTAAACTGGTTAGGCTTCTCAGGTCTCCTCGAGAACTCAGCCAAGTTGAAACACTCTTAGAGATGCACAGGGACGTAGTGGCTTCCTTCAAGCAGTTTACTCAGGCGAGGCTGGTGCTCTTGGCGGCGTACTCTAGGAAGCTCGGCTTGATATGGTGCTACGGGGTAGCTGTCTGGGGCTACGACTTGAGGGAAGCCGAGGACTGGGCGGAGAAGCTGTTCCTAGCCCTGAAGGCTGTCCTGAGGGGGACGTACAGGCAGGCGGTGTTCAGGGAGCTGACAGTCGAGGAGGCTTCGGAGGTGCTCCGCATAATGTCTGAGAGCGACTCTGCGGCAGCCTTAGTAGGGCTCCCCGAGCCCCGGGACTCCTACGCCCGCACGCCTTACAGAGGCTACTTCATCGGCACGAGGATGATCGAAATGGTCGAGGAAATAGTGAGGGGCTTGGTAGCCGAGGGCAAAGAGTTCGTCTACAGCGTCGTAGCCCAGCCAATGCACCCCAAGCAGCTCCTAACACTGCTAAACAAGGTGAACAGCCTGCTCTCAAAGTACTCGACGTTCGAGGAAACGGCTTCATTAGGGTTCTACGTGACCCTCCCCTTAGGCTATACTCGCTCAGTAGTCTACAGCAGCGGGGCTTCCCGGGGGACATCGCGCGCTGAGTCGAGGCAGAGGAGCAGCGGGGTAGACAGCGGGGTAAGCTACACGAGCGTCTCCGGGGAGAGCTTGTCGAAGAGCAGGGTGGTGACCGAGGGCTACAGCGAGACACACGGCTTCGCCGAGTCGAGATCCACAACGGTCTCCAAGACCGTTACGAGGGGCACTGCGGTGAC
>QMRV01000317.1 GCA_003649445.1 Thermoprotei archaeon
ACATGAAGTAAGATTAAAGCTTAGTTTATAATAAATAGGTTAGGTGTTTTTATGGTTAGTTTAAAAGAGCATGCGGCTTTGTGTAGGAAAATTTTGGGTAAACCTTACACTTATGTTCATCAATTAGTGGATGTCGAGTATTATAGTTTGAGAGGTAGGCATAGGGTTACTCATGATTTTGATAGGATATGGGAAATAGCTTACCTAACTAATGATGTGAATGCTTTTTGGGCAGGGTTTATACATTATTGGCAAGATGGTGAACTAGTTAAAGCATATGATAGAAGTTATGGAGTAAGACTTGTAACTTACTTGTTTAATAGGCAGGAGTTATTGGAATTAGAATGGTCAAGAGATGTGGAGAAGTTAAAGAGGTTTATTATTGAAAAGACCGAAGATGTAAAGTATTTTCTTGAAAAAGATAGAAAGGCAAATAAATGTAATGTTACATTGCATATAAGCCCTATGGCCTCTGGCTGTATGTTTGCTAAAGAAGTCCTAAAGTACTCTATCATACCATACTATAGGCGATGTATATTATGTAATAGTCTTTTTAGAATAAACTATGCATTTTATGCTAAAGCAAGTTATACTATTGATCAAAGCAGAAGATTTGTAGAAGTGCTCTTAGAGCCTGAATTGTTAAGGAAAAGTATAGTGTTGTATAGTAGGTTTCCATGGTTAGCCTATAACAATTATTTAGTTGTGGCTGATTTATGTTTGAAACATATGGAGGAATATTCTGGTTGGAATAAGTTCCCAGTATTGCTTAGGGCTTTAGGTATAAGCCCAGAGAGATTAGCTGTGGGTTGTAAAGTAAGAGAAAAGTGCCCCTATGCAACATACTGTTCTTTATACTGTGTAGGGCTTTATAGTCAATTAATAGATCCATTAAAGGCTGTAGTGGTTATAGCTCATAGTGAAGAAAGCCATATACTTAAGTATATGTATAAGAGTAAAGAAATATCTTTACTAAGAAAAACTAATCTGCAGAAAAGCTTAATTCAGCTTCACCATTACTTACCTGAAAATTTACGATATTTCATATAAGATATTTCGGTTTAATGTTGCCTCTACATTACAGCGTATTATCACAGGTCTGCGGTTAGTTTTCTTATTTCTTTTATTTTTTTGGGTGCGTCCTTATCTTCTATTATTTGTCGTTCTCCTCCGTGATGTTTCTAGAGATATCTACTCTAGTTAGGATGGGAAGTGCTCGCGTATGTCTCGTATTAGCGAAATGTATAAGAGAATGGCCCTAGCTAACCTCAGAAACGCTGTTAAGAGAAAGAGAGAAATAATGTCTAACCCGCTATGATTCCTAAACCCTAAAAACTGGGTAGAAATAATCTACCTAAACCGCACCATAAAAGAATTCTGCAACTACTACTTAAAGTATGCTAGGAAATATAAGCGATACTATTCTCCTCTTATACTGAAATACAAGGTAATTTACTGTGTTGATGGGTTCTCTAATGTTTGAGGCGGGAAAAAATATATTACCATAATGCGTAATTAAGAAATGTATAAAAAGAAGCAATATAATCTTAATAAGGGTTTTATTGCAGGTGAGCTCTTTGGCTTTACGCTCTTTACCTCGAGCAGCTTATGCGTTACTGCTTTTGGGAGCTTGTGAAGGTAGGCCTATTACACACAAGTTAAGATTGCAAAAGTTAATCTTTCTCCTGCAAAAGGAGATCATAGAACCTGGGTTGTTATCTATAATTCAGGGTAGCTATGATTTCAGACCCTACAACTATGGACCTTTTTCTGAGGAAGTTATTGATGACATAGAGTTTCTTAAGGATTTAGGGCTTGTAGAGGTGGCTGAGAAAAACGGAAGCGAAGTTTATAAATTAACTAACAAAGGTAAGCAACTATTTGAAAAAATATTAAGCACTTTTAAAAATGATGCGCAATTTCGTAAAGCATTTGAAAAAATTACAGAGCTTAAAAAACGTTGGGCAAAAGAAGAGCTTGAGAAATTATTGAAGTATGTTTATGAACGATACCCTGAATATACTGAGAAGTCTATGATAAAACATTTACTGAGCTAATGAGGCAAAACTCTAGGTCCTCATCGTTGCATAGTTTACCCAATAACCTGGACACGATATTCATTCAGCTATTACAGATTGCCCTTACATTGTTAATAATTGTACTAAATTATCTATGGAGATTACCCAGGATAGATCCTAGTAAGGTACTTGAATTTGAGCGGAAGAAAGATGTGTCAATAATGTACATACATTCGTTAATAAGGAGAGGTTTAAGTTTTGAAATATTTAAAAATAGCATAGTTCCTCTTCTTTTAAATATGGGATATGCTGAATACTGTCGAAAAGCATACTATGATATGCGCGACGTATATTTACACAAGTACTCAAGCAAGGTGCTTTTTTCTGCTTTATTTCTTCTCTTCATAGGATTCATACCGGTTTTGCTAACTATACCTTACCATATTTACTTGGTAATTATAATAGTTGTCATAACCTTATTGTTTTGTTTAATGATAAACGTAATTATAAAAAAGTCAGAAGTACTAAGTTACCTGGAAAAATATTATGAGAATTGGGAGAAAACTATAGAGAAGTACAAGGAACTAATTTTGATTCGAGAAATGTTTTATCATGGGATAAGTAATGAGGGAAAGGGAACTATATAAATATGTAAAGGAATACTTTGAAGAAAAGAAATATAGAGTCTTTATTGAAGCGCCTTTGTTCTCGAGTATGAGAGCCGACATCTTGGCTTTATCTCCTATCAAGAGGGAAATTATAACTGTAGAAGTCAAGCTTAACAAGTTCAAAGTAGCCTTAGCCCAGGCATATCGTAGAGTTTTCTTTTCAGACTATGTTTACCTGGCATTTCCTATGAAATATGCAGAATATGTTAAACGATCCTACAAGTATGTGTTATCTAATGCTTGCGTAGGCATAATGGGAATAGATAATAATGTAAAAGTGCTTGTTCGTCCAAAAAGGTCTAAATTTTTAAGTTTAA
>QMRV01000318.1 GCA_003649445.1 Thermoprotei archaeon
GTCTGAAACATTCCATGAAACTTTAAATAAACTATGCAAAAATACGTTTATTCTCTCGAGTAAGGTTTCCCAAGAGCCTCTGGCGCACCTATTCTTCTTCTAAGAGCTTCAATCGACATTATGGTCAATAGTATTATTGCTGATGCATGAGGCACTGCTTTAAGCAGCGGGATTACTCCTTTAAATACTTCAATTCCTTGAAGCCAGAAATACGCTATTTCTAAACCTCCAAACAAATATGCACCTAAAAGTGCTCTTAGAGGGTTCCAGAAGGAGAAAATCACTAGTGCTATTGCAATCCATCCTCTTCCTAGTATTATTGGAGCACCCATAATTTGCGGTGTATGTGCTAGTATAAGATATGCACCTGATAGACCTGCCATACCTCCACCGATTATTACCGCTATGTATCTTAATCTAAAAACGTTTATTCCAGCTGCATCAGCTGCCGCAGGATTTTCTCCAACAGACCTAATGTTTAAACCTATTCTCGTTTTGAAAAGTATGAACCAGAATACTACACTTAAGATAGCTGCAAAATAGGCCATGACGTTTAAACTAAATAGTGCACCTATAACAGGTAAGTCTCCTAACAACGGAATTTTTACAGGATATAGTCTTATTTTAGGTATTTTCATTAATTCCTTCGGTCCCAACATTACATCTCTAGCGTATCCTCTAAATGTTATACCAATACCTAATCCGAAAATATATAATGCTAACCCGCTTGCAAACTGATTAAGTTTTAGTGTTATACATGCAAAAGCATGTATTACTGAGATCATAGCTGCAGTAATGAATGCTGTTAGAAAACCTAGCCATGGATTCTCCGTAAAAATAGCCACTATAATACCTACCGTCGCACCAACTTCCATAAGCCCTTCAAGTCCTAAGTTAACTATTCCGGAGCGTTCTGCAAGAACTTCACCAAGCGTTGCTATGAGATATATTGTACCAACAGTTAGCGCACCTATTAAGAACTGATTTATCATAGTTAGTTCTACCATTGCACTCACCTCTTAACTTTAATTAATTTTACCTTGTAGTGTACGAAGAAATCGCCTAAGACTAAGAGTATGAATATTAGTCCTTCAAAACCTACAGCAATAAACCTTGAGATCTTTAGTTCCTGCTGTAATAGATCAGCAGATTTTGTTAATATTCCAAAGAAAAATGAAACAAGGAGACAGGCTATTGGATTCAGTCTTGCAAGCCATGCAACAATTATCCCAGCGTAACCGTAGCCTGCAATGCCTATTTCAGGTGATAGTTTAGGTAGAAACGCCGTAATCCCTATAAAACCTCCTAGTCCAGCAAGACCTCCGCTTATGAACATTACTATTAAAACTAATTTCAAATAATTTATCCCAGCATATACTGCTCCTCGCTCACTATCCCCAACAACTCTAACTTCATACCCTAGCAACGTTTTTGTACATGCAAAATACAGTACTGCCGCCATAATAATAGCTACTAATATTCCTGAATTGACCAATGTACCAGGTATTCTAGGCAACCTAGCGAATTCAGGAACTACAGGTGTTCCTTTAAAGCCTGGTATTAAATGGACACCTAACTCTTTTAAATAAGCTAAATATCTTTCCTTAAATGCAGGATTTGCTTCATTCCATGGGCCTCCAGGTGTTGTAAGCCACCATATTAACTGTAGTGAAATAGTGTTGAGCATCAATGTTACTAGTATTTCGTTTACTCTCCATTTAGCTCTTAAGAATGCTGGTAAAAGCCCCCAAAGGCCACCAGCTATGAATGCTAGCATAAACATTATGGGTAAGTATAAAAACTGCGGTAAATCCATACCACTCCAGTAGAATATTATGGGTATCATTGCAGCTATTGCTCCCAATTCAAACTGGCCTTCACCACCAATGTTGTAAAATGCCATTCTAAAAGGAAGAACTAAAGCCATAGATGTGAACATTATAGGTAAAGCTATTTCAATAGCTCCCATAAGCGCTGTAGGACTCACCGCTATTCTTGCTATTCTTGAATAAACATCTACAGGCGAAACACCTACCGTTATAAAGATAAGGCCTCCTAGGAGTATACCAGCTATTGCTGATGCTATAGATACTATTGCTGGTATTTCTCTTCTTACAACAAGTCTTTTTTCAACTTTTACAGCATATTTTGTTCCAGGAATTCTAATAGCCATAAACTACACCTGCATGGAGACTAGGTTTTAGGTTTTTCTTCAACTTTTTGAGGAGTTTTCTTTAGCGCGCCACCCATCATTAACCCTATTTCTTCGATGTTTGCTTCTTCGGCTGAAACTATACCCATAATTTCTCCGTTATGAATTACAGCTATTCTATCGCTTAACATAAGTATTTCTTCAAGGTCTTCAGATATTAAAAGAACAGCTATACCTTTATCTCTTTGCCGTAAAAGAACTTTTCTAACATATTCCGTTGCTCCAACATCAAGGCCTCTTGTAGGATAAACTGCAATTATGAGTTTAGTTTTTCTCTGGGGGTTTTCAGCTAGCTCTCTAGCTAAGATTAGCCTTTGTATGTTTCCTCCTGAAAGAGTTTTTGCGGGGGCAAAAATGCTTGATGTTACTACGTTAAGTTCTTTAATCCTCCTATGCACGAACCCGTATATTTCATTGAAGTTTAATAAGAACATGTTTTTAGCTATAGGCGGATATCTATGATGTCTTAAAACTATGTTCTCCCAAACAGTTAAATTGGGAAGTATTCCAACGCCAATTCTATCTTCCGGAATATATGCAACACCTAATTCGAAAATTTTTCTAGGTGAAGCTTCAGTTACGTCCTGTCCATCGATTATTATTCTACCTCTTAAGGGTTTTCTTAAACCAGCAATAGCTTCTGCAAGTTCTTCCTGGCCGCTTCCAGCAATTCCAGCAATACCGAAAATTTCACCTGGATAAACTTCAAAAGAAACATTCTTTACGGCTA
This sequence comes from Thermoprotei archaeon, assembly GCA_003649445.1. The sequence continues at coordinate 2,943 of QMRV01000318.1, forward strand.
AAACACCTTTATCGCTTAAAACATTTAAGTTTTCGACTTTAAGTACCGGTGATTCAAC
>QMRV01000319.1 GCA_003649445.1 Thermoprotei archaeon
AGCTCAATTATTGTTAATAATAGGCTTACTAGTGTATCCAGGCTTTGTTTTCTCAATACTTTACGGAGGAATCTTAATCTGGATATACCGTAAAATAAGAGCTAGAATGCAAGGTAGAAGAGGACCTCCATGGTACCAAACATATGCTGACATTATAAAACTATTATCGAAAGAAACTATAATTCCGAGAAACGCTTGGAGACCGGGATTTATCGGAGCACCCATAATATCCATAGTTTCTCTAGCTACTGCTATGCTTCTTATCCCGATTTGGTCTAGTAAACCCTTACTAGGCTTTGTAGGAGACACTATCGTGTTATTGTATTTACTAACTATACCAACATTTGCTGTAATTCTAGCAGGTATTTCATCTAATAGCCCATATGGTATTATTGGAGCAAGTAGAGAAGCATCATTACTAATATGGTACGAACTACCCTTCTGGTTCTCCATAGCAACAATTCTCATACTAACCGGAACTTTAAGTGTTGAGAAAATAGTTAGCACCCAAGCCGCATTAGGCCCTAACATTGTTAGAGCACCTTTAGCCTTCATAGCTTTCATAATAGCTGCTCAAGCAAAGCTTGCCAAAAGACCATTCGATATACCTCATGCTGAAACAGAAATCGTTGCTGGCCCTTACACTGAGTATTCAGGTGTTCTAAGAGGATTTTTTGAAATAAATGAAGCTTTAAAATGGCTTACCATATCGTCTGTAGCAGCTACGTTCTTCCTCGGATGGCCTATTACAAGTAATCTCGTATTTAATGCTCTATTGTTCATGGTTAAAGTAGCATTGTTCGCTATAATATTCGCAGTAATAGACATAATTAATCCCAGGTTTAGAATTGAACAAGCATACTGGCCTCTATGGGAAGTAGCGTTAATTATAGCACTAATTGATCTTGTAAGAATACTTGCCGGAATAGGTGTGTAGAGATGAAGGTAAATATTCTTAAAGAAGCTGTAAAGTATTTCGTTAAACCAGCTACAGTACCATTTCCAGCTGTTCAACCTCAGTTTCCGAAGAAGTTTAGAGGCCCGCCAAGATACGATCCTGAAACATGTATTGGATGTGGAGCCTGCGCACATGTATGTCCTTCTGATGCAATAACGATTACAATAAAGGACGGGAAGAAAATATTAGAAGTCTGGTTTGGTAAATGCACTTTCTGCGCTAGGTGTGAAGAAGCTTGTCCAGTAGACTCTATAAAGCTAATGGAAATTTATGGTATGCCTTCATCGAACAAGTTTGATTTCGTCTCTAGAGTAGAACATGACATGGTTAAATGCCGTATATGCGGAAAATACTTTGCCACAGTAAAGCATGTTGAATGGATAATTAAAAATATTAGAGAGAAAATGGGTGAAACTGTTTCAATAAGTGAACTTAAAAATTACTTAATGATATGTCCTGAATGTAGGCATAAAGTAGAGAGCATTCCCAGCCTTAGAAAACTTCTTATGAGAGTTCTGGTTAAAGAGGTGAAATAGCCATGTGTGGGGTACTTTGTAAGTTAGCTGCATGGGCTAGGAAGAAGTCTCCTTGGATTTTCCACTTGCCGGCAGGGGGGCTATGTAATGGATGTGATATTGAAATAGTTGCAGCTTTAACTCCAAGATATGATGTTGAACGTTTTGGGATCTTATTAGCGCCAAGCCCTAGACATGCAGACATACTTGTAGTTGCAGGTCAGGTAACTAAGCACACTAAAGAGCGATTACTGAGAGTTTATCAGCAAGTACCGGAACCTAAAGTTGTCGTAGCTGTTGGTTCATGTGCCATCTCAGGTAATGTTTTCGGAACAGAAAATTACCCGCTAGCAGGAACTGTTGATCAATTTATTCCTGTTGACGTATATGTTCCTGGATGCCCACCTAAACCTGAAGCAATTATTTTAGGGATTATTGAAGCAATAAAGAAGCTTGAGGAGAAAACTAGAGAAACATAGCTTTACTTAAACTATCTTGTCTAGTCCAAGAATTTTAGCTAGCTCCTTAATCTTACCTCCACCTCCGAATCTTGCCCAAACAGCGCATGTTCCTTCAGAGGAAACCATGCATGGACCGTAAGGCCTACTTGGCGTACAAGCCCTCATGAATAGAGGACAATCTGTGGGCACAGCTTTTCCCAAGGTAACGTCACCGCATTTACATCCTGGAGGTAAGTCTATTGAATAATCTATTTTAATATCAAACATGCTTCTTGAATCATAGTTCTTGAACTTCTCTTTTAACTCCAAGCCGCTCTTAGGAATAATGCCTATGCCTCTCCAATCAGCATCAACAATGTTAAAAGCTTTTTCGACATATTTCTGGGCTACTACATTACCCTCCCAACTATCAACCCTGGAATATTCATTATACACTCTAAACCTATTCTCTAGATGTTGTTTCAGAATTTCTAACACTGCCAAAAGAACGTCCAGAGGCTCAAACCCCGCAACAACAGCTGGCAAACGATACTTTTCTGGGATAAATTTCCAAGCTTTAGCTCCAGTAATTGAAGTTACATGGCCTGGCGCTATAATACCATTCAACGGTATATCAGGCTGGTTTAAAACATAGTCAACCGCCGGGACGGTTAACCTGTAAGCTACAAGGAGCTTAAGGTTTGGAGGAATTGTTCTTAAAACTACATGGCTTGCTACGCTTGGCTGTGTTGTTTCAAACCCTACAGCTAGGAAAACGCATGGCTTATTTTGTTTCTTAGCAATTCTAATTGCATCTAGAAACCCATAGACTATCCTAACGTCGCCACCTAAGCTTCTTGCTTTGGCTAAACTCATTTTGGTGCCTGGAACCTTATACATGTCGCCGTAGGTTAGCAAGGTTACATCATAGTTTAGGGAAAGCTCTATAGCTTCGTCAACTATCCTAGTTGGGGCTATGCAAACTGGACATCCTGGACCAGCTATTAACTCTAGTCCTTCAGGCATTAGACTTCTTAAACCATAATATGTTATTGTGTGCTCATGGGTGCCGCAAACATGCAT
>QMRV01000320.1 GCA_003649445.1 Thermoprotei archaeon
AAAAAAGAGCTTATTTTACCGAAGTTCATAGTAAATACAACAATGGTTTATCGGACATATGCCACATTTCGGATCTGCACTACATATCCCTTTGCAAGCTTCTTTACCTTCCTTAGTACACGAGAAACACCAGATTATTAGATCAACTATTCCCGGTGCTTCGCCTAGATCTATTCCTAGCAAAGTATACCCTCTTAGTTCTTCTTTACAGAAATTCCTAAGAGCTGTAAGGTAAAACTCAAGCTCACGTGGATCACCACTAGAAGGTCCGTATCGCAGTGCTATGCCAGTTCTGAAGAGAAATCTCCTTTCGTGTATATCTATTGGTGCCATATCGAAGTATCCAAAATCTCTGAGAATATTATGAACACCTTTAAACCCCACTCCTTTAATCCCTCTAACATAATCATGATTTTTCCAGCTATGTCCCTCCCTCTTAACTATATTGTAGACTTCTAAAAGCCAAGCTCGAAGAGAGCCTGCTTCTCTTAGTTTAATCTCTAGAAACTTTAAAGAGTCGGTAGCTTCTCGGAAGAACTTATTACCTGTGTAGTTGTATGGATTTTGTAACGCCTCATAGATGAGATTTTTAAGATTTTAACTAGTTGATTCTATCTAGAGTATGAGTTTTTGCCATACGTGGTTTAGTGCTTGGATTGCTGTTTTGATTTTTTGTAGTTTTTGTTGTGGTGTTAGGTTTTCTAGGTTTAGCTTTGCTGCTAGTTTTGGCCTTTTCGCGTGTAGGTCCTCTATTTCTATTTTTACCTTGTATTTTTGAGATGTTGTTTTTGCTGTTTTTTATCATTTTTTCTATATCTGCTATTATTCCGGGTATTTTTGTTCTCCATTTGTTTCTGTATTCTTGGTGGATTAGTAGTTCTGGTTGTAGTCCTTGTTCCAGTAGTTGTAGTTCTTTTGTGTCTCCTAGTAGGAAGTCGAAGACTGAGGGTGAGGGTGTTTGTATTTCTGCGTGGTTTAGGTCTTTAGATATTTAATTTAATATTGAATATTTGCGGTTTGCTTGTTTTGCTTGTTCCCATGTCAAATTAGGAGAGCGAATATATTCGCCTCCTGATTTGAATTGGGCTCCTGTTATTTCTTCAGCCTGTACTTAATATAGTGTCTCTGTTTCCACTTTCTGCCTTGTAAAATATAGCCTACTCTCGAATTAATTCAAACAATCTAAACTTGGATATGGTTCATTATTTCTCTTAGCTTTTCGCTTGTTCGGTTTAAAAAGTCTGTGAATTCTTCTCTGTCCGGCTGCTTCACGAATAAGAATAGCTCATTGCTGTCTGCTATTAGTTCCGCGGATATATTGAACTTCCTTCTGTTTCTTTCGAAGGCTTCCTTGTACCTCCTGTATTTTAGCGCTGGCCTGAGTTTACGTATTATCTCATTCTTATAGTTTTTGATTTTTAGCCCAGCTTTATCGAGAATATAGAGATCGTAGAAGTCTCTTAGCTTTTGAACTCTTCTAGTGAGTATGGCTCTGACTTTCTCGCAGAGTATCTCCCTTAGGTCGTAGGCAAGCACTTCGAATTCATGGTATTCTTTTAAGAAATCCCTAAAGTAGGCCTTTTCCTGGTTTGTCACGCTGACTCCCTTAAGGAGACTTCTGACTTCACGCTTTTGTGATTTGAAAAGAAGAGTTTCAACTAGGTTTACTTGGATTTTTAGAAGCTCGCCTCGATGGTAGAGTTTGAAGGTGACGAGTCTAGAGCCGCTGCCGAACTCGATAAATCTTCTGTTTTTAATGTCTGTGATAAACTTAAGTCCTAGGTCTCTCGACGCTAGCTGTTCGGCTTCTAAGACTAATTCTTTTCTTCTACTGGATTTAGATAATCCTTTCCACTTCTCCTGGCGCGAATACGTGAAGTCTAGGTCTATGCTAAACCTGTAGTAGTCGAAGTAGCACTTAACTAGGCACGAGCCTCCCTTGAATAGGTACTCGTTTCTGAATTCTTTGTTGCGGGAGAGTCTGTATAGCAGGGTGTGTAGTAGTATGTCTTTCTCTATTAGTAGGGGCTTGTTGATTTTTGTTTTTTCTATTATGAAGTGAATGAATTCAGAGTAGTCCTTCATTGACTAGGTCCTCCTTAACTTTTTTGGGGTAGTATTTGATGTATTGGGCTAGTTTCTCTTTGCTGGTTTTTTCTGAATATTCTTTTAGCATGTTTAAGGCTTCTCTACGTGTTAGTGTGCCGTATTTAGAGAGGTATAAGAAGTCTAGGAGGGTTTTTTCGAGATCCGAGTATATCAGCCTGTCTTTTTTGATGAGGCCGAATTCCGCCATGCCTGGCTTGATTTTTACAAATTTCACCTTCTCTCCTGCTATTTTGATTATTTTGGGTCTGAAGAGAGAATAGCTTATTACGAAGGTTACGTCGTAGTATTCATGTGTTACTCCGTTTAGTCTTAGCGCGGTGTATAGGCCGAAGTACCATTTGCCTCCTAGCCGGTTCATGCCCAGTGACAAAATCCTTAGGGGATTTAAACTCTTTCTCAGCTTGAATTCTTCAACGGTCTTAACATAATATAGACCTCTGAGTATCCTGACTACATATCCATACTTTATGACATAGTTCACGAAGTAGTCAGGGTCTACTTTAAATCTCTCACATAGGTCAACGATCTCAATTTTAGTTATAACTTTACCTCCATACTTTGATAGCAAGTACCTGGTTGCACTCTTCATGTAGATAGTTATATAACAAGCGTTAAAAAAGCTAACGCTTGTTATATAACTGCTAGCTTTTTCGTGTTCCTCCTATATCTTCCCTAATTCTTATATCCTTTAGTTTTGTCTCGGAATTATTTTCTTAATTATATTAGTAACTTTGTTGTGGGAGAGTCTGTGTAGCAGGGAGTGTAGTAGTACATCTTTCTCTATCTTTTCTAGACAATCCTCTCCGCCGCCTACGAGTAAGTAGAAGCAGGGGTAGCCTTTCTCGAAGGATAGGTGTAGTCCCAGTATATAATTCGTACGGAAG
>QMRV01000321.1 GCA_003649445.1 Thermoprotei archaeon
TGAGGATAAGGATGTTATTAAGTACGGAATTCAAACACGAAGGTACATCGCGCTAGATACTATTGCTGTAGAGAAATTATTGTCCGGGAAAAGCTTAGAGAATGTACTGCAAGATCTAGCATTAAGGCTAAAATAGAAAACATTATTCAGCTAGCACAATAGCTCCAACGTGGTGTAGCCTAATAACACTGGCTACCTTGACCTTTCATATGGGCCATCAAGTAATAGCGTTCAAGATTATACATGCAGACTATCACCTTAGAAGACCTTTCATATCGAACAATATGTTTTCTTTCATATTGTTCTGGTCCCCCAAGCCGGTGATCCCGGGTTCAAATCCCGGCCGCCGCACCACTTATATACTCTTTATATAGTGCGTGGTATAGTTACCTAGAGCTGAGTAAGATAAGCGGTGGGGAAAGGTATAGAACCCTGGATCACGTAGTCGGTAAAGCTGGGGTCTTTAAAAGAAGGTCTTCTAGTGCTTTAAAGGTAGGTAGGGGTTGGTGAAGGGAATTTAGGAAGGTATGTGAAGCTTCACGAGACTAACTTCCTCATTTGGCTTGGTTAAGCCCAATACTAGTTCCTTATATTTAAGAGCGCTTTACTATGTAGCGAACTACTGAGCTATCTCTCTTTAAGTAAGGTCATTAAAGGTGGTAAAACTGTCCTCAAGGATAAAATTTATAGTCGTTTCATTAGTGTTGCTTTATTAGTTATTAGCGCTAATAATGCAAACATTACTGTTAAGAGTAATAAAACCGCTAGATCTAGTGATGGGTTCAAGAACGATGTACTGTAGTAAACGTTCTTCATCAAGTCTGATAGGTAAGTTAGGGGTGAGAAAAAAGCTAAGGGCAAAATATAGTAAGGTAGTTTCTGTAGGGGTATGAAAACCCCACTTACGAATACTAGCGGTAACCTAATGACACTAGATAAGAGCACGACATCTGCTGGTACATCAGTTGGTATTGCCGCAAAGAGTAATCCCATAAAGGAGTAGCATAGAGAAGCTACTGTTATTCCAAGAATTAATAGTAATGGGTTCTGAGGTACTAAGTTCAGCAATAAACCTATACATACTAGGCCTAAGGAAATTAATATCCCAAAGAGCGTAGACGCTAATGCTGTACCGAGGAGTATAGTATATATTGTAACCGGTCTACTTAGAAGCATCTCTAAGGTTCTTTGCCTAGTCTCCCAAGGCATTATTACAGGCGTAATAGACGAGGATGTAAAGAACACTGAAATGACGATAAGCATAGGCAAGGTTTTAATCAATGAGTATCTCGCCCCTACAGCAAAAGCAAACCATAGAAACATAGGCATTAGAACACCCATGGCTATTGTAGGCCCTTTAAAATAGTAGAGCTTCGCATCCTTCAAGCACAAAGCAAGTACTCTGCTTAAAGTATCTTTGATATCTGAAAAAGCCATTAAGCACCACCCTGTATAAGCTCTACGAATACGTCTTCAAGGGTAGGTCCTGATGCTTGGAACTCCTCTACTCTAAGGTTACGTGATTTAATGAAGTCCACTATCTCGCTAAGAACCTCCTCTAAATCACTTAACCTGCAAATAATCGTTATCCGTGCTCCCTGAACCACTACCTTACTATCCTTAAGCCTATCCTTAATAGCGTCAACACCTACCTCCTTATTAAAACGAAGTAGTATGCGGATGTATTTCCCAATCCTTATCTTAAGCTCTTCGGGGGTGCCTGAGGCTATTATCTTACCTTTATTCATTATAGCGATTCTATCGCATAGCATGCCAGCTTCATTAATGTTATGTGTAGTTAAAACTATGGTTTTACCCTGCTTCTTTAACTCTAGTAGTAGAGACCTTATTATCCTAGCACTAATTACGTCCAGTCCGGATGTTGGCTCATCTAGGAATAGTATATCCGGGTCGCTTATGAGAGCCATAGCCAGAAGCAATCTTCTTCGCATACCCTTAGAAAGCGCCTTTGCCTTTCTATTATAAACACCTTGTATTCTAAGGGCTTCTAGTAGCTTTACAGCTTGCTCTACTCTAATTCTTTTTGGGATACAGTAGAGCTTCCCCACGAGCATAAGATTATCCCAAACCGTAAGGTCCGGGTAAGGATTTGAGATCTCTGGAACGACACCTATGAAACTTCTAGCCTTAACGGGTTCTCTATGAACGTTGTAGCCCAGGATGTAAGCTTCCCCCTTATCCGGAGGTATTATACCTATAGTAATACGTATCGTTGTAGTTTTTCCAGCACCATTCGGCCCTAAAATACCGAAGATCTCTCCTCTTCTTACAGAATATGAAACTCCGTCAACAGCCTTTACATTACCAAAGGTCTTTGAAAGCCCGTATGCTTCAACTACTGCCTCCCTAGGCATGCTAGTCGCCTAATCATTAAACTGACAATTCATTAAAACTTAATTAAGTTAACGCTTTAACAATAAACTTATGAAAGCATCACCTCCCAAGTAACTTAACGACACTGTACAAACTCATTACGTATCAGCACCTCTAACCAGTATGAATATTTATGTTGCTTCAAGTAGCTCCTCAAGACTTAAGTTCTCCTTGTATAAGCTCTGTTAAGCGTGAACAACAACCTAATAGCTACGTAAACAACAGTAAGGGTTGATCCTTCCGAGCTCAACAACTTTATACTGCGTATAAAAGGCTATTTATAATGTCATCTTCAGCCGCACATACTAAGGACTACCGTCTCTACTGTTTAGTGTTTAGGTGTATCCACTAAGCTTATTGAGCTTCACACAAAGCTATATATGGGTAGGGATATGACTAGAGTTGTTCGTGCCAGATATGAGAATGGTGTTCTGAAACCATTAGAAAAACTGGATCTTAAAGAAGGAGAGGAAGTTATTGTTAGGATTGAGTGTTTAGAGGAGAGAAGAAGAGTACTGAGAGAGCTAAGAGGTGTACTTGGACCTGCTTCGAGAGAGTTGCTGAACAGGTTTATGTTAGAGGCGGAGGCTCAGTAA